>JAFYAH010000065.1 GCA_017540825.1 Candidatus Methanomethylophilaceae archaeon
GAAAACGACATGGACGGCACGATCGCGGTCGTGCCGGACGGATGTATCCTTCTAGACAAGGGCACGGGAACCTTCCCAAAGCCCATAGCCAGAGGATAATTCGACGTTTACCCGCATGGATGGAGAACATCGAATCTACAATCCCGCAGGGGCGATTCTTCGACAAAACGTTATATCCGGCTGTCTGGATGACGAGGGCGGTGTTTCGTCGATGAAAGATAAGAGGTCCCCGTCCGAGCTCGAGGCTCTCTGGAAGGAGGACGACATGGCCGACGGGAAGAAGGTCCGCGCCATGGTCGTAATCATGCGCACCAGCGGGTGCTGCTGGGTCAAGCATGGCGGATGCACCATGTGCGGATACAGGGAGGCTTCGCTGCGCAGCGTGTCCGAGGAGGACCTCCTCAGGCAGCTGGACCAGGCCCTCGCATCGTACAAGGGGGAGCCGTTCGTCAAGATCTACACGTCGGGGAGCTTCCTCGACGACAACGAGGTCCCTCCGGCGGTCAGGCAGAGGTTCTACGAGGCCTTCTCGGGATGCTCCCGCCTCCTGTTCGAGAGCCGCCCCGAGTTCATCACGGAGGAGTCCGTCAAAGCCGTCCCCAAGAACGTCACGGTCGCCCTGGGCTTGGAGAGCTCTAGCCCCGAGGTCCTGGAGAGGGCGGTCCACAAGGGATTCACGCCCGACGACATCCGCAGGGCAGGCCTCCTGCTGAAGAGGAGCGGCCTCATGGTCAGGACCTACCTGCTCCTCAAGACCCCGTTCATGACGGAGTCCATGGCAATCCGCGACGCGGTCGCCTCGGCGAGGTTCGCCGACGAGTTCTCGGACGAGATCTCGGTCAACCCTCTGAACGTGCAGAGGGGGACCTACGTGGAGCGCCTGTGGAAGAGGGGCGAGTTCAGGCCCCCGTGGATATGGTCCCTGATCGACGTGTTCAGGCAGCTCCACGGAACGGTCGGGGCGAGGCTCATGTCGTCCCCGTCCGGAGGCGGATCCCAGAGGGGGGTCCACAACTGCGGCGAGTGCGACAGGAAGGCGCTGGACGCGGTCGAGCGCTTCAGCTTCACCCAGGACCCCGCGGACCTCTCGGTCTCGTGCTCCTGCGAGGCCAGGTGGAGGGCCTATATGGAGTCGGAGAGCATCTTGGGCACCCCGGCGGACCTGGACAGGGGATTCGAAAACGAGTTAACTCTTAGGGTGGTTTGATAAAGTGACCGATTTCGACATAAAGAAGGGATGGTACAAGAACATCGAGGGCGACGGTCTGAAGAACCTCATGAAGGAGGTGTTCGGGAACGTCTCCGAGATCGAGGGCGGGTACGTATCGTCCTACGGCATAATGGACAGGATAGAGGCCAGGATCGTCTCGAAGTCGGTCCTCGACATAGTCACCGTCAACAAGGACGTGGACCCCTCCAAGGTCGCGGACGAGGACGTCCTCGACAGCAAGAGGAAGCTCAACGAGTTCGCCGAGAAGGCCACCGGGTTCGACGCCAAGGCCCGCATGAAGAGGGCCCAGAAGAAGGCCAAGGAAGGGACGCTCTGAAATAAGGGCGGGTCGTCGGCCCGTCCCTCGTCTTCCATCCAAATCCTCTCGTTTCTCTGCCAATTTATTAATGGTGCTCCGGGTAAGTTCATATACCAGTTGCCTATACCATCGCTTGGATTGGACATAATAGTGTCCGACCAGACGTATCGGGCAATGCTCAGCATCCCACATCTCGCCGTCTTCCTCCGGGAATTCTGACGGCACCATAGGCGTCACGGTCGGAGCATTAAGACGTTCGTCTGATAAAGCGCGAGGTTAGCGAAGAAACCCTCGCAGGTATGTGTCAAATATGCCACAAAGAAGACGTCCTAAGAGAGGATCTAGGGCATACGGCCCTAGGAAGAGAGCAAAGTCGCAGACGCCGAGGCTCGACTCCTGGCCTGAGATCAGCGGAACCCCCAAAATCCAGGGGTTCGCCGGTTACAAGGCAGGCATGACCCACGCTCTCATAGTGGACAGCCGCGCCAAGAGCACCACTTCCGGACTCGAGGTCCAGGTGCCCGTCACCGTCGTGGAGGTCCCTCCTATGAAGATCGCAGCGGTCAGGTTCTACGAGAACAGCATCCTCGGCCTGAAGACCGCAGGCGAAGTCTGGGCCAACGACCTCGACGCTCTCCTGTCGAGGCGCATCTGCGTCCCCAAGAGCCGCGAAGAGGCGGCCGAGGGAGCGGACAAGCCCAAGTACAACGAGGCCACCTTCGCCAGGTACGACGGCCTGGACATCGAGGATGTCCGCGTCCTTGCCTACACCCAGCCCAAGATGGTTTCCGGGGTCCCCAAGAAGGTCCCCGACATCATGGAGCTCAGGATAGGCGGAGGCACCATCGACGAGAGGGTCGCGTACGCGAAGAGCATTCTCGGCACCGAGGTTTCGTTCGACAACTTCGTCGCCGAGGGCGCGCTGATCGACGTGATCGCCGTCACCAAAGGAAAAGGGTTCCAGGGAGTCACCAAGCGCTGGGGCGTCAAGCTCCTGTCCCACAGGAACAGCAAGCACCGCCGCGGGATCGGAAACCTCGGGCCCAAGAGACCCGGGTACGTCAGATCCACCGTCCCCGGATCCGGTCAGATGGGATACCACCAGAGGACCGAGTTCAACAAGAAGATCATAAAGGTCGGAGGCGACGGGGCAGAGGTCACCCCCAAGGGAGGCTTCATCAACTACGGCGAGGTCAGGAACACCTACGTCCTCGTCCACGGATCGGTCCCCGGACCCACCAAGAGGCTCATCAGGTTCAGAGACGCCACCAGGGCCCCCAAGAAGGCCAGCACGGAAGCCGTCGACGTCACCTACGTCTCCACAGATTCTAAGCAGGGGGCATGAGTAAATGGCAACCACCAACGTCTATTCAGTCAGCGGAGCAGTATCAGAGACCATCGACGTCCCTGCCGTGTTCACCACCCCCTACAGGCCTGACGTCATCAAGAAGGCGGTCCTCGCAGCCGCGGCCAACAAGAGGCAGCCCTACGGGCCCGCTCCCGGCGCAGGCATGAGGCACTCCGTCAGCACCTGGGGAAAGGGACGCGGAACAGCGCGCGTCCAGAGGGTTCACGACGGCAGGAAGGCCACCGAGTCCCCCAACAACGTCTCCGGAAGGAGGGCCCACCCCCCGGTCCCCGAGAGGATCTGGGAGCAGAAGGTCAACAAGAAAGAGCTGAAGCTCGCCCGCCAGTCCGCGGTCGCAGCCACCGGACGCGCAGCATGCGTCAGGGCCCGCGGACACAAGTTCGACGACGCCGTCACCTTCCCCATAGTGGTCGACGACGCCTTCGCAGACATCAAAGCCACTTCCGAGGTAGTCGACCTGTTCGAGAAGATCGGGATCGGATACGACCTGGACCGCGCCAAGTTCGGGCGCAAGATCCGCGCCGGAAGGGGAACCATGAGGAACAGGAAGTACCGCACCCCCGTGTCCGTGCTCGTCGTCGTCAAGGACGATGAGAGGTCCGCGTCCATCTTCAAGAGCGCGGCCAACATACCCGGGGTCACCATCGAGGAGGTCAAGACGCTCAACACCAGCATCCTGGCCCCCGGAGGGGACGCAGGGAGGCTCACCGTGTACACCAAGTCCGCATTCGAAGCGCTGGGAGGCTGGACGGAATGAAGCAGAGCGATGTCCTCATCAGCCCTTACTACACAGAGAAAGCGATGAACCACAAGGACGCCAACAAGATCGAGTTCATCGTCCACAGGAAAGCCGAGAAGCCCGCCATCAAGGCCGCCGTCGAAGCCCGCTTCGAGGTCAAGGTCGAGAAGGTCTGGGTCAGGATCCAGAAGGACGGCAAGCACGCGATCATCAAGCTCGCGGACGGATACTCCGCTGAGGAAGTCGGCTCCAGGGTCGGAGTGATGTACTGAGGGTGAGTGAAATGGGAAAGAGATTAATCACACAGAGGAGGGGCCGCGGGACCTCGTTGTACCGCTCGCCCAGCCACAGGCACGTGGACGATGTCAGGCTCCCTGCGATCCCCGAGGGGACCGCGATCATCAAGGACCTCATACAGGCTCCCGGAAGGACCTGCCCCCTGGCGGTCATCGACATCAACGGGAGGACCGACTACCAGCTCGCCGTCGAGGGCACCAAGGTCGGACAGACCATCCTCATCGGCGGGGACGTCATCGCCGCGGGGAACATCTCGGTGCTCGCCAAGATCCCCGAGGGAACCCTCGTCAACAACATCGAGGCCAGGCCCGGAGACGGTGGCAAGTTCGTGAAGACCGCCGGATCCAGCGCCACCGTCGTCTCCAGAGGAGAGAAGGTCATGGTGCAGATGCCCTCGGGCGTCATCAAGGAGTTCAGCCCCGACTGCCGCGCCGCCATCGGCGTCATCGCCGGAGGAGGAAGGGGAGACAAGCCCCTCGCCAAAGCCGGAAAGAACGTCCTGACCCTCAGGTCCAGGTCCACCGCCCCCTTCAAGACCAAGGGAGTCGCGATGAACCCCGTCGACCACCCCCACGGA
Source organism: Candidatus Methanomethylophilaceae archaeon (assembly GCA_017540825.1). Lineage (GTDB taxonomy): Archaea > Thermoplasmatota > Thermoplasmata > Methanomassiliicoccales > Methanomethylophilaceae > Methanoprimaticola. The sequence goes on from JAFYAH010000065.1 coordinate 4,512, forward strand.
GGAGGGAGCCACGCTCACGTCGGAGGCCCCAACTGTCAGAAGAGGACCGCATCGACCGGTCAGAAGGTAGGATTCCTGCCTCCTAAGAAGAAAGTTAAGAAGTGATTGCAATGGCAAAGAAGATTATTGCAGGATCGGCAAAGGCCTCGAGGAGGAAGTCCAGGAAGA
>JAFYAH010000056.1 GCA_017540825.1 Candidatus Methanomethylophilaceae archaeon
ACCCGACGAATATCGCAGCTTGACACGACCTTCTTCGGCGCTCTAGCCGAACCATCCCCCATACGGCGTAGCATCGCCGCTGGCGTATGATCTAGCACACGTCCAGGTTTCGTATGTCCGGCGATCATCGGGCTTGCCCCGTCCTCATCCTCCAATGCGGGGGCCCTACGCCTCTTCCCCGGGACAGGACCTCTGTCCAGGTGCACGGTCTGATTCTGATTTGAACCACGTGGCTGTCATACAACCACAAAACCCCTCATATTTTCATAGTATATATAGATTACTATTATCACTTTCCTCTGCCACAACCGTAATGAAAATTCCCGGTTCTTCGTACGACAGAAACCCGCTTTCCCTGTCCCGCTGAAACAGATCAATGATTGTTGCCAACGCATTCTTTGGTGCAAAAAAGTCAATATTTAAATATAATAATAAGAGCAAAGACACCAGGCAATCCGAATCGCCTGCTATTCGTCACCTTGACCCTTATAGAAATCCTGACATGCACCCCTTAGTTCGTTCTAGATGCGGGTTTCCTTCGCGCCATACGGATATTTTTCTAGTCAAGTATAGTAATGTGTGGAAAAATAAAGATTTTCAAAACATATGTCTAGTTGAATAGCGATATCAACCGGTAATGGAACGAATACCTCTGATTATTTGTTCATTTGTCTTTGGGAATCGATCTGCACGCGCAATGATTAAGTCATATGCGCACGTACATGGGCTGCATGGAAAGGACAGCCGGCTTCGACAACGAGAGATACCTCAGAACCCAATCTGAACACATCAGGGAGCGCATAAACCAATTCGGTGGGAAGCTCTACCTCGAATTCGGGGGAAAGCTGTTTGACGACTACCATGCTTCCCGCGTGCTTCCGGGATTCAAGCCGGACAGCAAGATCTCCATGCTCATGCAGTTCGGCTCCGATGCAGAGGCCATCGTCGTCATCAATGCGGAGGACGTGGTCAAGAACAAGGTCCGCAAGGACATCGGCATCGGGTACGACCTGGAGGTGTTCAGGCTGGTCGACTCCTTCCATGACAGGAACATCGACGTATGCGGCCTCGTCATTACCCGCTACACGGGCCAGGCGGCGGCCGACGACCTGCAGAAGAAGGCGGAGGCCCTGGGACTCAGGGTCTATAAGCACTACCCCATCGCCGGATATCCGACGAACATAGATCTCATCGCCAGCGACGAAGGGTACGGGAAGAACGACTTCGTGGAGACCACCAAGCCTCTCGTCGTGGTCACCGCCCCCGGGCCGGGTAGCGGGAAGATGGCGGTCTGCCTGTCGCAGATATATCATGAGAACAAGAGAGGCGTATCCGCCGGCTATGCGAAGTTCGAGACGTTCCCCATATGGAACCTGCCCCTCAAGCACCCCGTGAACATCGCCTACGAAGCCGCCACCGCCGACCTGGGCGACAGCAACATGATCGACCCGTTCCACCTCGACGCATACGGGAAGCCCGCTGTCAACTACAACCGCGACGTGGAGATATTCCCTGTCCTCAGCGCCATCCTCGAGGGGGTGTCGGGGAAGTCGCCGTACAAGTCGCCCACCGACATGGGCGTGAACATGGCCGGGTACTGCATCGTGGACGAGGAGGCAGTGAAGAAAGCGGCCGAGAACGAGATAATAAGGCGCTACTACAGCGCCCTGCGGGACCACAGGGAGGGGAGGACGAACGAGAACCTCGTATTCAAGCTGGACCTGTGCATGAACCGTGCCGGGATCACCCCCGCCTGCCGCAAGACCGTCCAGACGATCTCCGGGGCGTCCGACAAGGAGTCCAGGCCTATAGTCGCGATGGAGCTCCCGGACGGGTCGATAGTGACCGGCAGGGCGTCCGCGCTCCTGACGGCCTCCTCCGCCCTCATACTGAACGCGCTCAAGAAGACGGCGGGGATTGACGACTCCATCCTGCTGATATCCCCGGAGGTCATCAAGTCGATGCAGAGGCTCAAGGTGGAGTATCTCAAGAACAAGAACCCCCGGCTGCACATAGACGAGATGCTGGTCGCCCTGTCGATAGTCGCCAACACCGACCCCAACGCCGAGAGGGCCTTCTCCGCCCTGCCGAGCCTGAGGGGATGCGACGCCCATTCCTCCCTGGTCATCTCCTCCGTCGACGAGATGATGTACAAGAAGCTCGGGATATACGTGTCCTGCGAGCCGGAGTACCAGACCAAGTGCCTGTTCCACGGCAGCTGAGGATTATTGGGGGGATGCCCCCCTCCTCATTCCCCGACGGTCTCCTCGGCGGACTGGATGCACTTGGTCAGCACCGAGTAGGCGTTGATCATGTCGTCCTCCCCGACGATGAATATCGTGTCGGTGTGGCAGCTGACGGTCTCCTCTATGTTTATCCCGGCGTCGGACAGGTTGGTGATCAGGTACGCAATGACGCCGCTGGTGTCGACTATCTTCTCCGGGGACTTCACCGCGATCTCGACGAGGTTCTCCCTCACCTTGATGATGTTGAACCTTCCGACGGTGTCCATTATCCTGTCCTTGAGCATCTTGTCGGCGATGATGGTGACGGCGGACGCGGACTGGACGCACTGCATTATCGAGTTCTCGTTCCACAGGTCCTTGAACAGGTTGTCCATCTTGTGAAGGACGGACCAGTCGTTCTTGGCTGTCACGATGCAGGTCTTGGTCCTCATCTCGAGCCTGCTGTCCTTGAGGATCCTGAGGATGCTCATCTCGTGGTCGGTGGTCACGGAGAGCTTCGAGGCGTACCTGCGGCATGCGATCATGACCGCCTCCTCGTTGTCCACGTCGATGTCCTTCATTATCACGCGCGCAAGTGAAGAGTAGTTGATGAGCCCCTTCGACACGCAGTCCTTGATGCTGGGATGCGCGTCGATGTAAAGGCGGGTCTTCTCCGCCAGACTCTCCTTGATAACGTTCTTGGCCATGCTTGAGGATGGTATTATCTGTATATATTAGTTCTATTACAGACAAAAACGGATGCTGAAAGTACGTTTTCCGTAAGCAGGGTTGATTATCGCCATTCAGACGATTAAAACGACCATTCTGTCGACATGATGACAAAAAACTTCCGGACAAGTCCGCTTTCCTGCGTGAGCGCCCTGCGGCGGGCATCGAAAGAAGAGAAGCCTGCCCGGAGGCAGGTAAGGAGGTTCAGGAAAGGCATTCCTTCAGCAGAGCGGTGAATCTGTCCTTCTGGGAATCGGACAGTATCAGGGGCGGTATGAGGCGGACCACGTTCCCGTGGCAGACGTTCACCAGGACCCCGTTCTCGCGGCAGTAGGCCTGGACGCCGGACGCGACCTCGCCGGACTCCATCTCGACGCCTATGATCATCCCGCGGCCACGGACCTCGGATATCTTGGGGGACTGTATCCCGCGGAGGTCCTCGATCCATCTGGCTCCCATCTCGCGGGCGTGCTCGACGATGCCGTCGCGCTTCATGACGTCTATGACGGCGCATCCTGCGGCGCAGACCAGCGGGCTCCCGCCGAAGGTGGTGCCGTGGGTACCGGGGGTCATGACGGACGAGATCTCCTCCGTGGTGGTGACCGCGCCTATCGGGAGGCCTCCCCCGAGGGCCTTGGCCATGGTGATGATGTCCGGCGTCACGCCGAAGCCCTGGATGCCGTACCACTCGCCGGTGCGCCCGATTCCCGTCTGGACCTCGTCGCAGACCATCAGGGCCCCTTTGTCGGTGCACACGTCGCGGACGGTCTCGAAGAACTCCTTCGGAGCGGAGCGGACCCCTCCCTCGCCCTGGACCGGCTCGACCATGACGGCGGCGGTGTCCTTGGTGACCATGCTCTTGATCTGCTCGCAGTTGCCGAGCTCGTAGTACTGGTATGCGCCGCTTATCAGGGGCTCGAACGACTTCTGGTACTTCTCCTGGCCGGTGGCCCCCAGGGACGCCGAGGTTCTGCCGTGGAACCCGTTCAGGGCGGAGAGGACCTTGCTGCGCCCGGTCTTGCGGACGGCGGTCTTCAGCGCCCCCTCGTTCGCCTCCGCCCCGCTGTTGACGAACAGGGTGCGGTCGAGGCCGTCGGGGGTTATGGACGCTATCTTCTCGGCCAGCGCGGCCTGCTCCTCCACGTAATACAGGTTGGACACGTGGCACATGCGCGAGGCCTGCTCCTGGACGGCTCTGGTCACGTCGGGATGGGCGTAGCCCAGCGAGTTGACCGCGATCCCGGCCACCAGGTCCAGGTACTCCTTGCCGTCGGTTCCGTACAGCATGCATCCCTTGCCGTGGGTGAACGACAGGTCTATGCGGCCGTAGTTCTGGAAGAGGTATCTCTTCGACTTCTCTTTGACTTCCTTGAATTCCATATGATCATCTCGTTATCACGGTGCCGCGGGACGAGAGCCCGGACAGGATGCCGTCCCCCTTCCCGTTCACCATGCGGACCGCCGGAACCCCGGCCAGGAGGGCCTTGGTGCAGGCCTCCACCTTTGGGATCATCCCGCCGGATATCGTCCCGTCCGCTATCAGCGACTCGACCTCCGCCATGGAGAGCGAGTCTATCTTCGAGCCCGGGTCGCTCACGTCCCTGAGTATCCCAGGGACGTCCGTTATCGCCACCATCTCCTCGCATCCGACCGCGGAGGCTATCCCGGCGGCCATCGTGTCGGCGTTGACGTTGAGCTTCGCCCCCGAAGCGTCCTTGCCTATGGGGTACACCACCGGCAGCACGCCCACGGAGAGGAGGTCCAGCAGCGTGGTGGGGTCGGCGTCCTCCACCTCTCCCACCAAGCCCAGGTCCACCTCCTTGGAGACCCCGTCCTCGACCGCCTTGATCGGGGGCTTCTTCCTGCACACGGTGCACTGGTACCCCGCCAGGCCGATGGCCGTGACCCCGGCCTCGAAGAGGCTCTCTACGACGTCGGCGTTGATCCTGCGCAGGACGGCCTCGGCAACCTCCAGGGCGTCGGCGTCGGTCACGCGCACGCCGCACACCTTCACAGGCTTGAGGCCCCTCCGCTCCATCTCCTCGGAGATCTCGGGGCCGCCCCCGTGCACCAGCACGACCTTGGACCCGCCCTTGACCATCGCGGCTATCTCGGAGGACAGCCGGGCGAGGTCCTCCTTGCCGCGGATGGCGTTCCCGCCGAACTTCAGAACGTACAGACCTTCCATCCGACCGCCTCAGGTGGCGTACTCCGCGTTGATGCGGACGTAGTCGTAGGTGAGGTCGCAGCCCCAGCCGACGGCCTCCTCCTTCCCCACGCCGAGGTCGACCATTATGGTGACCTCCTTGTTGTCCATGGCCATGCGCACGACCTCGACCGCGCGCTCCTCCTGGAAGATTGGGGACCCGGAGTCCAGGATGGGGACCTCCATGTCGCCGCCCTTGATGATCAGGCGCACGTCCTCCATGCTGAACTTGGCGCCGCTGTTCCCTACGGCCATCATTATGCGCCCGTAGTTGGGGTCGGATCCGAAGATCGCGGACTTCACCAGCGGGGAGTCTATGATCGTCTTTACCACCGTGCGGGCGTCCTCCTTGGTCTCGGCCCCGGTGACCTGGACCTCTATGAGCTTGGTGGCGCCCTCCCCGTCCATGGCGATCGTGCGGGCGATCTTCGTCATCACGGTGCGGAGGGCGTCCTCGAACTCCGGGTCGTCGTCGGCGCAGCGGCCGTTGGACATCCCGTTGGCGAGGAGGATGCAGGTGTCGTTGGTCGACTGGTCGCCGTCCACGGATACCATGTTCATGCTGTCGTCCAGTATGGACTGCCACTTCTCGCGGAAGGCCGGGGATAGGCTGGCGTCGGTGGTGACCAGCGAGAGCGTCGTCCCGTGGAGGACCTTCATGTGCGGCGAGATCATGCCGCTTCCCTTGGAGATGGCCCCGATGTAGACCAGCGTCCCGTCTCTGAGGCGGACGCGGGCGGCGCACTCCTTCTTGATGGTGTCCGTGGTCATGATCGCCTCTGCTATCAGGCCGTCGGCCTCGCGGCCGGTGCTGAGCTCCTTGGCGGCGCGGGAGATCCCGTAGCGGATCTTGTGCATGTCCATGAAGCGCCCGATGAGGCCGGTGGACATCACTCCTACCTGGACCGGGTCCAGCCCGAGCTCGTTCGCGACCGCCTGCTTCATCGAGATGGCGTCCTCGATGCCGCGGCGCCCGGTCAGCGCGTTGGCGTTCCCGCTGTTGACCACGACCGCGGATAGCGTGGGAGAGTTCTCCTTCATCATGACCTGGACCGGGGCCGCCTTGACGTTGTTGCTCGTATACCCTACGAAAGCGCTGGCGGGGACCTCCGAGTACAGCATCCCCAGGTCCAGCGAGCGGTACTTGACGCCGCTGTGGACGCCTGCAGCCTTGAATCCTTGCGGCGTGGTCACGCCTCCGTCTATTATCTCTACCATTTCTTCACACCCCCAGTCCAGGGAAGTCTAGGCCGGTCTTCTCGTCCAGCCCCAGCATCAGGTTCATGCACTGCACGGCCTGGCCCGACGCCCCTTTGACCAGATTGTCCACCACTCCGAATGCGACGACCTTGTCGCCTATGACGCGAGCGGAGGTCTGCGCGTGGTTCGAAGCCACCACGGCGCGGATCGAAGGCTCGGGGACGTAGTGGACGAACGCCTCCTTGCCGTACTGGGACTCGTAGACGGAGTCTATCTCCTCCTGGGAGGCCTCCTTCTCGAGCCCGAAGTAGCATGACGATATTATCCCGCGGACGATCGGGACGAGGTTGGGGACGAACGTGACCTTGGCGTGGGAGCCGGCGAAGCGGTCCACGGCCATCTCTATCTCCGGGGTGTGGCGGTGCGTCCCCACGCTGTACGGGATCACGGACTCCCCGCACGTCGAGTGGTGCGTGCGCGCCGAAGGCACCATCCCTGCTCCGGAGGTCCCCGACTTGGCGTCCACTATGACGTCGTCTCCCACCAGCCCGGACTTGAGGAGAGGCCCGCAGGCCAGGATGATCGACGTGGCGTAGCAGCCGGGGTTTGCCACAAGGTCCGCGCCTCTGATCTCGTCGCGGAAGAACTCCGGGAGGCCGTAGACGGCTTTCTGGAGGTTCTCCACGTCGGTGTGCTCGTGCCCGTACCACTTCTGGTAGACGTCCACGTCGTGGAGGCGGTAGTCCCCGGACAGGTCTATGGCCTTGATCCCCTGCTCGAGCAGGGCCGGGACCTCCTTCATGGCGACTCCGTGAGGGGTGGCCACGAACACCAGGTCCAGGTCGGGGGTCTCGGATATCTTCTCCGTGAACGTCAGGTCGAGGTACCCCTTGAGGTAGGAATGCGACTCCTGCACCTTCTTCCCGGCGTTCTGGCGAGAGGTCATCGCCGCTATCTCCACGTCCGGATGCGTAGCGAGTATGCGCGCGAGCTCTCCCCCTGCATACCCCGTTCCTCCTATTATTCCGACTCTAGTCATCTCAAACCGTCCAAATCGAATGCTCAGACTCTACGTCGGAACCTGCTTTAAAGGTATTGTTCGAGATGAGACATCGAATGTAGGATGTGTTGAGAGAGCAACGCGCTGACGGCCTTCCAACCGCTCTGTGACGTCAGAGACAGCGGTTTTCCCCGGCTGCGGAGAGCGCCTTCGTCCGATGTGTCCAGCCTCGCACATGCGCCGTCCGGACGTGTAAAACCCCATGCGATGGGAATATATCGAAAGAAGGAATCATCGGCTAACATGGCTGACAGCAGCAAAGCAAAGGGACAGAGGGACAAGGTGGTCCTCGCGTACTCCGGAGGGCTCGACACCTCCGTCGCGATCCACTGGCTCCAGGAGCAGTACAACGTCGATGTCATCGCTATAGCGATCAACGTCGGCCAGCCCCCGAGCAAGGACGACATCGTCGCCCGCGCTCTCAGGAACGGAGCGATCAAATCTGACTTCATCGACGCCACCGACGAGTTCGTCACCGACTACGTGTGGCCCTCGCTCAAGGCCAACGCCCTGTACCAGAACGTCTACCCCCTGAGCACGTCCATCGCCAGGCCCCTCATCGCGAAGAAGCTCGTCGAGGTCGCCAACGCGGAGGGAGCGAAGTACATCGCCCACGGATGCACCGCCAAGGGCAACGACCAGGTCAGGTTCGACGTCGGGATCGTGTCCCAGAACCCCAACCTCAAGATCATCGCCCCCATGAGGGAGTGGGTCACCACCAGAGAGAAGGAGATCGAGTACGCCAAGGAGCACGGCATCGAGATCATCGTCAAGAAGGAGAGCCCCTACTCCAGGGACGAGAACCTCTGGGGAAGCTCCTGCGAGTGCGGCATACTCGAGGACCCCTGGGAGGAGCCTCCCGCGGACGTCTGGGAGAACACCGTCGACCCCGAGAAGGCGCCCGACACGCCGCAGTACATAGAGATCGGGTTCGAGCAGGGCATACCCGTCTGCCTCGACGGAAAAAGGATGGGCGGAGTTGAGCTCATCGAGAAGCTGGACGACATCGCCGGGAAGCACGGCGTCGGAAGGATCGACCACGTGGAGGACCGCCTGGTCGGGATCAAGAGCCGCGAGACCTACGAGTGCCCCGCCGCCGTCACCCTGATCACGGCCCACAGGGCCCTCGAGGCCATGACCCTCCCGAGGGACACCATCGAGTACAAGCGCGGCCTGGAGCAGAAGTACTGCCAGCTCGTGTACGACGGGCTCTGGTTCGGCGGCCTCATCGAGCCTATACAGGCGTTCATCGACAAGACCCAGGAGTTCGTCACCGGGATCGTCAGGATGAAGCTGTACAAGGGCACGGCCACCGTGGTCGGGAGGAGGTCCAAGTACTCCCTGTACGACACCGGCCTCAGCACCTACGCCGAGGGCGACAGCTTCGACCACAAGTCCGCCACCGGGTTCATCTACGTCTGGGGGCTCCCGGGAAGGACCGCCGCCAGGGCGCACTCCAAGAAGTGATCCCCTTGCAGCAAGCGCTCTGGTCGGGAAGGTTCGAGTCCGGGATGGACGACTCCACGCTGCGGTTCACCTCCTCACTGGACGTGGACTCCAGGCTGGCGTTCTACGACGTCATGGGGTCACTGGCCCACGCAAGGATGCTGAAGGCCTGCGGGATCATACCCGCCGAGGACGTCGACAGGATCGTCGAGGGCCTGAAGGCCATCCTCTCGGAGATAAAGGAGGGGACGTTCGAGCTGGACTACTCGCTGGAGGACATCCACACCAACGTGGAGTTCACCCTCACGTCCAGGATCGGCCCCGCCGGGGGCAAGCTCCACACCGGGAGGAGCAGGAACGACCAGGTCGCCGTCGACTTCAGGATGTACATGAGGGACGCCGCCCTGGAAGCCGCAGAGGCCGTCGACGCCCTGATGTCCAGCCTCGTGAAGGTCGCCGAGGAGAGCGGGGACGCCGTGATGCCCGGGTTCACCCACATGCAGCACGCGCAGCCCGTCTCCCTGGCGCAGCACATGCTGGCGCACGCCTTCAGGTTCTCCAGGGACGCCGACAGGTTCCTGGACGCCTTCAGGAGGATGGACAAGTGCCCCCTGGGGGCGGCCGCCCTCGCCGGGACCACCTACCCCATAGACAGGAGGATGACCGCGGAGGCGCTGGGGTTCAAGGAGCCCACCGAGAACTCCATGGACACCGTCAGCGACAGGGACTTCGTGACCGAGCTGGCCTACTGCGCCGCCCAGACCGCGATACACCTCTCGTCGCTGTGCGAGGAGCTGGTCCTCTGGTCGTCCCAGGAGTTCGGGTTCGTGGAGATGGACGACAGGTACACCACCGGCTCCTCCATCATGCCGCAGAAGAAGAACCCGGACATCGCCGAGCTCGTCAGGGGGAAGACCGGATCCGTGATCGGCTCCCTGGTGACCATGATGGTCATGACCAAGGGGCTCCCGCTCACGTACAACCGCGACCTGCAGGAGGACAAGGCGCCGGTCATGGACTCCATGGCCACGGTAGTATCGAGCGCGCAGATGATGTCCAAGGTCGTCTCCACGTCCAGATTCAACAAAGACAGGATGCTGGAGGTCACCAGCAGGGGGCAGATCAACGCCACCGACCTCGCGGACTACCTGGTCACCAAAGGGGTCCCGTTCAGGGAGGCCCACGGGATCGTGGGAGCGGCCGTGAGGCGCAGCATCGAGACCGGCAGGAACCTCGAGGACATGTCCCTGGAGGAGCTGAGAGGGTTCTGCGACAGGATAGAGGAGGACGTCTTCCAGGTCCTGCCCGTGAGGAGATGCATGGAGAGGCGCGACTCCTACGGAGGGACGTCCCCGGGATCGACTGACCTCCAGATCTCCCAGGCCATCGAGCAGATCATGTCCAGGGACGAGGTCGTCCGCCAGGAGAAGCAGCTCATAGAGGGCTGCTGGAAGGCGCTTACCGAATGAGCAGGGGGTTCATCGAAATGCTCGATGGTTGCGACAGGGCTCCATTGACAGAGATCAAGACCCCTGCTGCACCGCTGAGACTTCAGAATCAGCTCTCTGATTTCGTAAAGCAGGTCGATAGATCGGGATCCGAATTGCGAAGACATTTAGAGGATACAAGGAAATCACAGAAAGCTTTGATCCATCAGACCTTTGAGGAGCGGACGCAGCATGGCACGTGACGACGAATGCATTCAGGTCTCGGATAGCTTGTCCTTGGAACAGTTGAAGGATCTGATACGCGACGTGGCCCCGCAATACTGTTTCGTCCGCGTGTATCTTTTCGGATCAAGGGCCAGAGGCGACTACCGCTCCGACAGCGACTATGATTTCTGCGTCGTTCCGAGCACCGGGTGCACTCTTTTCGATCTCGGAGGATTCCTCATGGACATGGAGGAAATCCTCGGCTCGGACGTCAACGTAGTGTCTGAGAGAGGGCTGAAGAAGAGCTTCCTGGAATCCATAGAATCCGAAAGGAGGGTCGTCTATGAAGCTTGAGGTGCAGATCCTGCAAGACGTCGTCGATTATTGCGATGGGATAGAGTCGGATCTGGATTATTTCGGAGATGACGTGGAGGCATTCATGGGATAGCAAGCGCTTCCAGAGGTCCGTGGAATTCTGCCTCTTCCAGTAGGCGAGAAGGTCAAATCCCTAAGGTCCAAGTTCGGTTCCCGCTACATGACCGACTACTGGAAGAAGATCGCTGGAATGAGGGATGTAATCGGCCATGTCTACGATTCTTTCGACCACCACGCCCCCGGTGCCTTTGAATACTTTGCCGAAGAGGCTCACTGCGGTGATCATCAGAAACTTCACGGAGGCATCCTTGACATCATGCCCTTGAAGGCACCTGCGCCGAGCTTCTTTATCGCTTCGTGGCAAAGAGTCGTTCATGACCGACTGGGCGTACCAGGACGCCTGCATCATGATGCTCGCACAGATCGGGGAGAAGCGAAGAGGATAGCGACTGCCACTGAGACGACACCTGTATTTCTCTGCCGTCGTTCCTGTAAACACTATAGTCTTCATACTGTCAAACTATAGTACTACATTTATGGCTAGGCGTTGTAGTCTTCCAAATAAGACTATAAGCAGATGTAGCATGATAGGCATTACGACCATTGAAGTCAAAATATCACTATAGTTGAACATCATCCGGCTCGATTGTTTAAGGAGGGGCTCTGAGGCCCCTGTTTGAAGATCTCGGCGGATCAGGCGTAAAGGTATCCCGCCACCTCTGAGAGACCGCCGGCCGCGCTCGACGTGGAGAGCGAAGCAGAGCTCGACCCCAGGTACAGCACGAACGCGTTGCTCAGCGACACGGGCATCTTCACGGCCATCTCCGGCGAAGACGACACGCTCGCCGAGACGAACGACCCGGACGATACGGATGCGGTCCCGTACTTCCCGACGCTCGATACGCCTCCGCTGCAGTTCAGGCATTCCTGGGTCATGCCTTGCGGGCATATGGCCAGCACCTTGCCTCCGGTATATGTATATCCGCTGTCGGTGTCTATGGCGGAGTTTCCTCCGGAGGTGCTCACTATTCCGACGGTCGCGCCTCCGAACACGATCCCCTTGTGCCTGACCGAACAGTTGGAGTCTATGCCGTCGCCTCCCGCGTACACCATCACGTACCCTCCGGTGAGAGCTATGGTTCCGCTGGAGTTGATGCCGTCGTCGGAGGACCTGACGAACACGGCCCCTCCAGATAAAGTCACCGACGAGCCTTCCATCCCCTCGTACGACTGGGAGACGCTGACCTTGCCTCCGCCTATGTGCACTTGTCCGTCCGCATGTATCCCGTCGTCGGACGAGGACAGTACGACGGTCCCGCCCGCGATGCTCACGTCTCCGCTGCCGTAGGATGCCGTGGACTCGATCGTGACGTCTCCGTTTGCGTGTATGGCGTCGTCGTAGGAGTCGACCGTGACGGTACCGCTGGATATCGTCACAGAGTTGTCCGCCTTGATCCCCTTGCAGGAGAACGACACCTCAGCGCTCTTGTTGCTGTCCGGCCCAGCCTGGCCCCAGCTTCCGCCGAAGCGGCTTCCTCCCCATCCGCCGCTGGTGCGCGAGGAGGAGGACGCGGAGGCTCCGGTGTACGTCTTTATCGTCACGGTCACCTTGTTCCCCTCGGTCTCCTCTATCGTCACGTCGTAGGCCGCGTCTATCCCGTCACAGTAGGCGTCTATGGTGAGCGCCGTGTCCCCTTTGTCCGAGTTGATCGATATCGTGCCCCTCTGCACGCCCTTGGAGCTCAGATCTGTGCTCGTGGTGACTATGCCGTCTCCGGATTCGGCCACCAGGGCTATGCTCCCTGAGCTTATGGTGACGCTGTCGTTCCCTTTGAGCGCGTTGTCCACGCAAGTGACGCTCAGAGTCAGGTTCTTCACGTCGAGATCGTCCTTCGAATGGATGCCATTGTTGTTCTCCGAGACGACCACCAGCGTTCCGTTTCCCTGTATCTTGAGGTCGCATTCGCTGTATATGCACGATTTCACGGCATCGGAATCCGTCTGCTCGACGCGGCTGTCCGTCACGTGGTTGACGGTGCCTGACACCGCTGCCAGGACGAAGTTCCCTCCCGAGATGCACATGACAGGCGCGTTCTGAGAGCTGGATATGCTCGCGCCGTTCAGCCCCAGCTTGAAGTCGCAGTCGTCGCCGACATCGACCACTATGCATCCTTTCAACGTTCCGGACACCTGGTACTCGGTGTCCTCGGATATGCCAGAGAACGTCACCGTATACTCTCCTGTGCTCTCGTCCTGGGCTATGCTGCAGCAGCCCACGGCGCCCGACACGTAGACTATGGACAGGCCAGGCACGTCGCTGACCGCAGATCCTCCGCTCTGTTCCGCGCCGCCGCTGTCGCTTTCCTCCATGATGGAGGGCGTGTCCTCCGTGGTGGTGGAGGGCGTGTCCTCCGTCGTGGTCATGGCGCCCTTGTCTTCATGCGTGTCGGAGCCGCCGTAGAGGTAAACTGCGCCCCCGACGGCGATCACCAGTATTGCAGCCAGTATCGCTGCGATCTTGCTTGACATCTTCTGCCTCCTGTTCAAGCGGCTTCCTGCGCCGCAGCTGCTCTGGACAGCCCGAAGAACTCCTCCGGCATCTTTCCCAGGACCATCTCCTTGTAGGCGTTCCCATACTTGGTGAAGCTCGACTTGTACAGGCGCTCGGCGCACAGCAGGGACGTCAGCCATCCGGGATATCCGTACATGGTCTTGACCTCCATCAGCGTGTATCCCTCTGGCAGGACCGGGCTGCCGCCGAGATCTGAAGAGAGCCTGACGTCCTCGGTGCGGGCGAGTATGTCGCGGTCTATCGTTATCCTCAGGTCGCCGTCCTCGGAGCGATGAGCCTCCCTCTCGTAGGAGAGGAGCATCGCAGGGCGGATCCCGGGATAGCGGACCGTCATGAACCCTATCTCCTCGCCTATCTGGGTGCCGGGGCCTGCGGCGTCTCCGCGAAGCCAGGCCTCGGCGTCGGAGAGCCCCATGGCCAGCCTCCTCTTGTACACCACCGAGTCGTACTTCTTCTTCAGCTCGACGAACACCTCGTCGTCGTCCGAGACGGCCCCGTAGGACCGGAGCCTCAGCTTCTCCTTGTACATCGGCCTCTCTATGGACCTGCGGGCCAGGAGGTAGTCAGGGGTGTCGTAGTAGACGTTCCTGACCGTGCTGCGCCAGTAGCGGTCCGGGACCAGATGCTCCTCCAGCGCCTCCTGGACTGCCTCGGCCTGCTCCGAGTCCATCAGGTACTTCAGCTCGTGCCTCTTGAACACTGCTCTGTACTCCATGGTATCACAGCCCGCGCTCCTCGGTCTCCTCGCGGAGGACGGCGACCTCCAGGTTCCCGTTCCTCACCCTGACCTTGTCTATGAGCTCCTTCTGCTTCGAGACGTCGTTCAGGGTCGCCTTGTAGGTCAGCTTGAACATGCTCCCCATGTTCACGGACCTGACTGAGGTGAGCTCGTACGACGAGGCGTACTCCCCGAGCACGGACTCTATCTCCGAGTTGTAGTCCAGGTCCTCCGGTATGGTTATCCTCACTATCCTGTCCGCATCGTTCCTCCTGCCGCCTCCGTAGTCGAAGGTCGTGAGCACGAATATCACGACCCCCACGAAGGCCGCGAAGAGGAGCGCGTACGCCACGTACCCCATGCCGCAGAGGAGGCCGGAGGCCATCGCCAGGAACAGCACCGCCATCTCCTTCGCGGAGCCGGGCGCGGAGCGGAACCTGACCAGGCTGAACGCCCCGGCCACGGCTATGCCTGCCCCTATGTTTCCCGACACGGCCATTATGACCGCCGAGACTATCGCCGGTAGGCAGACCACGGCCACCGCGTAGCTGTCCGTGTGGCGGTTGCGGAATATGTACAGCCCGGACAGGATCAGGCCTGCCGCCAGGGCTGCGACTGTGCTTATCAGAAACTCCTTCGGTCCGAAGGAGCCTGCTGCTTCGAATATGCTGTCGAATATGCTCATCTTATCTTCTTCTCCCCGGAGCGAACCGCTAGGGCGGCCTTTCCGGATCTTGTAGTGAAAAAACAGGTTGACGCTGTTGCTGATGAGCTGTTCGTGCCGTTTCGGAGGCCTGACAACAGGCAGAAACCAGGGGCCGGAGCGGCGCTCAGAAGAATGTGCCGCCGTCGAACCCGTGCTCGACGAGGTAGGCTTCGGAGGAGGGCTCGTGCTCGGACTCGACGTCGACGTAAGGAGCGGGCTCTTCGTCGTCCTCGCCTTCGCCGGCCGATTCGGGGAGCGCCGCGGGCAGGTCTCCCTCGCGTCCGCTCGACGGGGCCGCGCCTTCGGTTCCGTTCCTGGAGGCGAGGCGCTGGGCTATCATAGCCGAGATCGTCTGCCCCAGCTCCGTGCCCTCTCCCGCCTGCTCCAGCAGGAGCTCCAGGAACTCCACGCCGTAGGCTTCGGGAAGGCTCGACGGGGGCACGACCTCGACATCGGAGGGCATCTCCGACACCACGGCGCCGTCCATCACGGCCCTTATCATGTCGGCCAGGTCCTTCCCTGCGTCCCTCTCGAGACCAGGATCGTAGACGAACACCTTCGCCCCGCGATCCTCCAGGCCGCGCTTCTCCTCGAACATCCTCCCGTAGTCGTCTATTACCCTCTCGGGCATCCCGCCAGGGCGGTCCGGCGCGTCTATCACGTAGCGCGGAGGCTCGTGCAGATGGACGAGATCCATGAAGAACGGGCCCTCGGGCTGGCCGAAGCCGCTCGGCGCAGGGCCGCGGCCGTCGGGGAGATCCAGCCCCATAGGATGCTGGAGCTGAGAGTCTCCGGCCGCGTCGGAGCCGTCGGATCCCAGAACGCAGAACATAGCCAGCGCTGATACCAGCAGCAGGGCCGCCATGGCCTTCAGCGCGAACGCGTTCCGGAACACTCCATAGACGATGTCGATTGAGTATTTAAGACGTCCTGAACATGGCCGGCGCCGGGATCCTCGAAAATAACTTATAAAGTCGCCATCCTAATCCAGCACGTGGAGATACTTTCGCCCGTTGGGTCACCAGAGAGCCTTCCGGCGGCCATAAAAGCCGGTGCAGACGCGATCTACCTTGCCGGGAAGAGCTTCGGAGCCCGGGCTTTCGCCGGGAACTTCAACGACAGCGAGCTCGAAGGCGCTGTCGGATACGCCCACGACCACCACGTGAAGGTCCACGTGACCGTCAACACCCTGATCAAGAACAGGGAGATGGACGAGGCGGTCTCCTTCGTCAGGTTCCTGAAGGACATAGGCGCCGACGCCGTGATAGTCCAGGACCTCGGCCTCCTCAAGAACCTCGCCAGCATAGACATCCCGAAGCACGCCTCCACACAGATGCAGGTGCATTCCGCGGAGGGGCTGAGGTGGTGCGCCGAGAACGGCCTCGACAGGGCGGTCCTCGCCAGGGAGCTGACGATGGAGGAGCTGGCCTCCATGGTTCCGGACTCCCCTGTGGAGACGGAGGTCTTCATCCAGGGGGCGCTGTGCTACTGCATATCCGGCGGATGCCTGATGTCCAGCCACATAGGCGGGAGGAGCGGCAACCGCGGCTCGTGCGCCCAGCCCTGCAGGAAGAAGTACACGACGGACACCAAGACAGGGTATCTCATGAGCTGCGCGGACCTGTTCGGCATGGACTACATGGACGGCCTTCGCGACCTCGGCGTCACCTCCCTCAAGATCGAGGGGAGGATGAGGTCCCCCGCGTACTCCTACCTCGCGACCAAGGCCTACGCCATGGCGGAGAGAGGGAAGAAGGGCGAGGAGTTCGACGAGACGATGGAGCTCCTCAGGACGGTCTTCAACCGCGGGACCTGCGAGGGGTACCTCGGAGGCGTCGTCTCGCCCGTCCAGTCGCTCTATCCGGACAACAGGGGGTTCTTCATCGCCGATGTTAAGATATCGAACGGGTCGATCGACCCCTCCCAGATAGTGGAGCCCGTCGGCCTCAAGGACGGCCTCTCGATATTCGAGGGGGACGCCAAGATAGGAGGGTTCAAGGTCATGGACCTGGACCCGATACACGTCCCGTTCAAGATAAAGGACGGCAGGTACAGCATCTACCGCACGTACGACCCTCGCATAGACGAGGTCAAGAACCTCATCGGCGGGGCGCCCAAGCTCTCCGGCAGCACGCAGAGGAAGGCCGTCCGGACCAGGCTCCCGAACGCCTCTCGCGAGGAGAACAGGACCCTGCTCTCCTTCTACGTCTCCACCATCAAGACGATGGAGGCGGCGCTCCCCTACGCCGACCGCATCTACTTCGACGGGTTCGACAAGGCCGACGAGGCCAGGGAGATATGCACCCAGGCGAGCAGGGAGTTCGTCACGCTGCTCCCGAGGTTCGACCCCCTGGACGAGTTCGCGGAGAACGTCCACCCGGTCATGGTGAACACCGTCGGCCAGTACCGCGCGTGCAAGGGGGCCAGGAGGATATACGGGAGCAGCGTCCTGAACGCGTTCAACTCCCACTTCCCGCTCGACCTCCACCAGGTCACGCTTTCCACGGAGCTGTCGAAGCCCGAGATAGCGGACATGGTCGCCCATTACCCCGGCAGGACCGAGGTCATGGCGTTCGGGAGGGCGGAGCTCATGGTCACCCGCGACCCGGGCATGGAGAGCTGCACGCTCAGGGACGAGACGGGCGCCGGGTTCCCGGTGTACAAGGACAGGCGCGGGTACTCCCACGTCCTCAACTCCGTGGACCTGTACCTTGTGGACAGCCTGCTGGACCTGAAGCGCATGGGGGTCTCCTCGGCCGGGATAGACCTGAGGAAGAGGCCGCCGGCGCTGGCGAAGGCCGTGGGCGAGATGTGCTTCGAGCCTTCGAGGCAGGGCAGGGAGAAGCTTGTCGAGATGTGCGGAGGGGCCACCACCAGGGGGCTGTACCAGCGCGGGGTCTGAGGCCGTCGCTGCTTCTTGAGCACCCTGACCCTGACATCCTCGGCGATCACGGCCATCTTCGCTATCTCGGGGTCGGCCACGCCTTTCACAATGTCCGAGCGGAGGCGGGAGTAGTTGACCATGCTGAGCCTGTCGTACTGTCCGGTCTCCCTCAGCCTCTTTATGACCGCGGACTTGTCCTTCGGCAGGTTCGCCCGCCTGTAGCGCCTGATGTCCAGGGTGGCCCTCTCGCCGTCGACCCGGTCGCACCTGGCCGAGTCCGCGTAGCTGACTATCCTGGCCTTGACCGAGTCCCTCCTGCTCTCCAGCATCTCCAGACGGAGCTTGAGGGCGGCCACCTTCTCGTCGAGCTCGGCGTACTCCCTCACCAGCGCGTCGACCTGATCCTTTGTCAAAGCGTCTCCCTTCTCCAGGGTGGAGAGGTAGGCGTCGCAGCGGCTCCTGTGGGGGCACAGCCTGCAGGAATCGCCCAGGGACGGGACGAAATCCCTGTCCTGGGAGACCTCGACGAGCTCCTGGGACAGCTTCTTGGCGGCCTCGTCCATGGCCGGCTTCCTCACGGCGCACTCGGTCTCGTCGCCGGACCTGAGGAACCTCCACTGGAGGACCATCCTGTCCGCGCCGGGGAGGCTGTAGGTGGCCCACAGGGCGGAGACCCTGGCCTCAAGGTCCTCCGAGAGCTCCTTCCTGGGGCCCTCGTCCGGCTCGGTCACGTACCTGCAGAGGACGGTGGAGCCGCCCCTCCTGTAGACCTCGTCTATGCCCACCCTGACAGAGGTCCCGAACGGGAGGCTCTGGACGCCGCGGATGTCGAAGGCTACTATGTCGGAGCCGTCGGAGACCCTGATGAAGTCGGCCAGCCTCCTGACGCAGTCCTCCCCGTCCCTGAAGAAGGCCGCCATGTCCTGGCCCTCGCCGGCGCAGGCGTCCTCGATGCACCTGTCCCACTCCTCGCGGTAGATGGCGAGCATCTCGTCCTTGGTGACCCACTGGCCCCTGACGCGCCTCCCGTTGACGTGGGACAGCGCCCTGTGGACGGCGGCGTCCATGCACTCCTGGGGGGAGAGCCTCCAGTCGTCGGAGACCACCGACAGCCTGAAGGCGTACGGGCATCTGCGGTACTCCCTGAGGTCTCTGAAGGAAAGGACGGGCATGAAGGCTAATCGACGGCATCGGTTAAATCTGTGGCTGTGGTTGCATGCGCATGGACGGGAGGTACGAGGCCGAGGCGAGGGCCAACCTGCTGCTGTGCTTCTGGAGCGGGCTGAGCGACAGGACGGAGGACCTGGCCAGCATACGCGCCGAGAAGCCGACGAAGAAGGACAGGCTCAGGTTCGACATGGGCGTCAGGGGGATCGCCCTGGTGGCAGGGGTCTCGGAGAACATCGCTTGGTTCGAGGTGCGCATGAAGGAGGGGTTCAAGGACCCGTCCGTCATCCTGGACCATGCGGACGAGTTCTCCAGGAGGACGGAGTGCCTCTTCACCCCGGACAAGGGCGGGTCCAGGGAGAGGAGGCTCCTGGCCGAGGCCCTGTGGGACGTGAGGGACGTCGGATCCTGGGAGGACATATACGACTGGTACGAGAGGATGCTGAAGATCTCCTCCATGCTCTGCCTGAAGTACTGCAGGAGAGCCGGGATAGTCGAGGCGCCATGAGAAGGATAATGCTTTGCCTGGCGGCGGCCGCCGGGATCCTGACGGCGATGTTCGTGGCCGCACCATTCGCCGCGCCGCCCGGATCGTACCTGGCGCTGGACGGGTCCCCGTGCTTCATCGACCATCCCTGGAGCGTGTCCGAGCTCCCGTACCTGATAGGCGACGTGCTCTGCCACCAGGAGCAGGACAGGAGCTTCATGCTGAACGGGTCACAGCTGCCCGTGTGCTCCAGGGACCTGGGGCTGGCGTTCGGGCTGATGCTGGGATGCCTGCTCTGCCTGTCGCGGAGCGCGTCCATGGACCGCAGATGGGTCGCGGCGTCCTGCCTGATGATGTGCTTCACGGTGGTGGAGTGGGCGGTCGAGCCGGCGTTCGGGAACCTGATGGGGACGAGGTTCGCCACGGGGATCGTCTCGGGGGCGGGAGCAGGGATGCTCGTAGGATGGTTCGCGAAGCGGTCCGTTGAGAGGTTCGTGGAGCAGGGGCGAGGATCGCCTCAGGATTGAAAAACGTGGCTTGGCAATTAGTAAAAAGAGGACGTCTGTGCAGAATCCTCTGGATCGTCGCCCCCAAACAGCAGGCAAGTATCCGGAGTCTTTTTTTAAACACAGATCGTAGGCCGTGGCAGGTACCCAAGTCCATGTATGAATGTTACGATCCGTTCTTCGATTTCACTTCTGATACTCCGGGCTATTGGGATAACTTTTGGAATAACAAGAAAGGCCTCGGACTAGGCTCTGCAGATCCGGATAAACAAAGTCCGGCCCTTAAAGAATTCCACAAGTGGGCATGGTGCAGGGAACTTCCGAATGGCCAGCTATTCGAATTGAAAGACGATCCCGCAGGGTATCTCAAATGGAACGGGATGAGATTCGCAAGCGATTCCATCACCGCCGGTTTCAGATATGAAAGGTGCAGACCGCTCTTGAAAGAAGTCGAAGCAAGCATGATCAATTACAGGCATTACGTGGAGTCCTACATTCGCACAACCTATACGATGGGGGGCATGATCATATTTCCAAAGCATCGCAACAGTATCAATCAGATCAGAGGCATCAACAGGTGCATATGCGACCGTTGGGACCTCACCCTCGAATGCATTCGCAGGTACTACTCCGGCGAGGAAAGCCCTCTGTCATGGTGTTTGGATCAAGACAAAAGATTCTTTGACCTGTTCATTGATTTCAAGGGGTATGTTAACTTCTTTCATCTGAAAGGATGCGTGAGCACCGATTATTCCAAAGTCAATCTATGGCTTGATACTGAACTATTTGTCAAAGATCCTCTGCCTAGGACCCTATCCGAATACAAAAGCTGGATCAAATCGCAGATATCCTTTGTAAAGAGTCGTTCAGTCCAGATGCATCACATTCAATCGATGCCATGATACTGCTATGAGTGCAAAGTACAGCTACGCTGACGTTTCGAATCAACCCTATGTTTCATGTTTTTCATGCCTAGTTGGGGTTTCTCCGGGACGGAAAGGCCCGTATGCGCTGACGATAGACGAAAAAGAAATTCCCGAAGGCATGCATATGATTCTTTCTTTACTAAAATTCGCTCAAACTACCCTCTTTTCATACGAATTCAATACAATGGCACTGACGGCTCTTCAGCTATCGAAGAAGAAACTGCTGGAAACGAAGGTTCCTATTAACCCTGACAAGATGGGGGCCTACTCCTTGGAGAAGGGATACGAGAAAGAACAACTGTCCGCAGCAAAAACCCAGGGTGTTTAACTTCACGTCTCCAGAAAAAAGGGTATGTCGCTTACGTAATGTACGACAGCAAGGCCGCCATCATAGTGGACCCTAACTCCCGGAATCGATTGGTACTATCCTTGACTTCTGACATCTATTTGGACAACTGGCTGTGCCAAGAAGATTATTTATATTAATAGTACCATATGATACTATGCCTACAAAAACCCGTGTCGAAAAGCGGGGCAACAAGCACTACCTGTACAAACTGACCCCGTACTGGGACCCTGTCAAGAAGCAGGGAAGGCAGAAAAAAGAATACATCGGCCCGTGCGACGAGAACGGCAACATCAT
>JAFYAH010000057.1 GCA_017540825.1 Candidatus Methanomethylophilaceae archaeon
CGAGGTCACCTTCGACATCGACGCGAACGGGATCATAAACGTCTCCGCCAAGGACAAGGGGACCGGCAAGGAGCAGAAGATCACCATCGCCTCCTCCAACAAGCTCAGCAAGGAGGAGATCGACGCCATGGTCAAGCAGGCCGAGCAGTTCGCCGACGCCGACAAGAGGAAGATGGAGCTCGTGGAGGCCCACAACCAGGCCGAGACCACCGTGTACACCGTCCGCAAGACCCTCGACGAGCTCGGGGAGAAGGTAACCCAGCAGGAGAGGGCCGCGATCGAGGCCGCCGTCAGCGACCTGGAGGCCGCCAACAAGGGCGACAGCGTCGACGACATAAAGTCGAAGATCGACGCCCTCATGAAGGCCATGGAGCCCGTCAGCCAGAGGATCTACGCCGAGGCGTCCAAGGAGCAGCCCAAGGGGCCCGAGGGGCCGTCCGGCGGAAGCGCTGGAGGGCAGTCCTCGCAGGAGTCCGCGAAGGGCGACTACGTCGATGCCGACTACAAGATCGTCGACGACTGAGGGGAGTCAGGGAATGCCGAGAGACTACTACGAGGTGCTCGGGGTCGACAAGTCCGCCGACGCCGACGCCATAAAGAAGGCCTACAGGAGCCTGGCGAAGAAGTACCATCCGGACGTCTCCACCGAGCCCAAGGACGTGGCCGAAGCCAAGTTCAAGGAGATCTCGGAGGCCTACGAGGTTCTCTCGGACCCGGAGAAGAGGAGCCTGTACGACCAGTACGGGTTCGACGGCGTGAAGCAGCAGTTCGGCCAGGACGGCTTCACCTGGGACAACTTCACCCGCGCGGACGACATAAGCGACATCTTCGGGGACATCTTCGGGGACATCTTCGGAGGGGGCAGGCGCAGCTCCAGAGGCGGCCGCTCCTCCTCGTCCCAGGGGGAGTCCCTCAGGTACGACCTGGAGGTGACCCTCAAGGAGGTCCTCGACGGGAAGAAGGTCAGCATCGACGTGCCGCACACCGTCCTCTGCGAGCCCTGCAAAGGGACCGGAGGCAAGGACGGGAAGGTCACCACCTGCAAGACCTGCGGAGGGCAGGGGCAGGTGCAGTCGGTGTCCAGGACCCCGTTCGGGAACATGGTCTCCGTGAGGGACTGCCCGGACTGCCGCGGGACCGGCAAGAGCTCGGCCGAGAAGTGCCCCCACTGCCGCGGGACCGGAAGGGTGGAGAAGGAGTCGCACATCGACCTCAACATACCCAAGGGCGTGGAGGACGGCATGAAGCTCAGGGTCTCCGGAGAGGGGAACGCCGGGTACAACGGCGGCCCTCCGGGAGACCTGTTCGTGGTCGTCCACGTGAAGCAGGACAAGAAGTTCGATCGCGACGGCACGAACCTGTGGACCGGCATCGTCACCACCTACCCCAAGCTGGTGCTCGGAGGGGAGGAGACCGTCGAGACCCTGGAGGGGGAGAAGGCGGTGCTCACGATCCCTGCCGGGACCCAGGTCGGGACGGTGCTCAGGATGCCCGGAAAGGGCCTTCCCCGCGTGAACTCCGGCATCAGGGGCGACCTTCTGGTCAGGGTCTCCGTGGAGGTCCCGAAGAAGGTGTCCGAAGAGGAGCGCGAGCTGCTGCTCAAGCTCGACAAGTCCGCGGGGAGCGGGAAGTCCAAGAAGAAGTCCAGCATCCGCAAGAAGCTGGACGAGATCATGAACTGAAACCGGGGTCGTCAGGTCCCCTTTCCGCCTGCTGGGCCTTTTCCCGGCAGGCTGTTCATCATACCCGCATCCGCTACGCTGTCCGACGGGTGGCACAGAGCTGGATAAATCCATGAAACCACTCTGGAAGGCTTCAAGGCCGCGACGGAGATGATGTGCGGCACCATAAGGAGCCTTATCTACGACGAATGAAGGTCCGAGGCGGACGCGTCGCTCGACGAGATCGCAGGTAGAAGCCAAAAGGTAGATGGCGCCGAGAGAGAGATTCGAACTCCCGAGGATCGCTCCAGCGGTTTTCGAGACCGCCGCCATACCGGGCTTGGCTATCTCGGCTTGAGAGCGCCAATAGGATTACATTATTTAATGTCTTTGTCAATCGCCCGCTCATGGCCGATGTGGTCTCAGAAGTGAAGGGCGCGAAAGAGGCGTCCATAGCGATGTCCGTCCTGTCTACGGAAACGAAGGACTCGGCCCTCGAAGCGATGGCAAAGGCTCTGGATTCCAGCAGGAAGGCCATCCTGGAGGCCAACTCCAAGGACATGGCCGCAGGCAAGGCCATGCTGGAGAGCGGCGAGATATCCGGATCGATGTACAAGAGGCTCAAGATAGACGACTCCAAGATAGACGGCATGATCGCCGGCATAAGGGACGTCATAGGCCTGAAGGACCCTGTGGGCGGGACCATGTCCGCCCTCGACCTGGACGACGGCCTCACGCTGTACCAGGTCCGCTGCCCCATCGGGATGCTCGGGGTCATATTCGAGTCACGCCCGGACGTGGTGCCCCAGATAATGTCACTCTGCCTCAAGTCCGGCAACTCGGTGGCATTCAAAGGCGGGAGGGAGGCCCTGGAGTCCATCCGCGCCCTGTTCGGCATACTCAGGGACGCCGCAGCATCGGCAGGGGTCCCCAAGGAGGCCTTCGTGCTCATGGAGTCCAGGTCGGACATAGACTCCATCCTCGGCCTCCACGAGTACATAGACCTCCTTATCCCCAGGGGATCCAACGCCTTCGTCCAGTACATCCAGTCCCACACGAAGATACCGGTCCTCGGGCACGCAGCCGGGATATGCCATGTGTACGTGGACTCCGACTGCGACCTGGACATGGCCTCCGAGGTCGTCCTGGACTCGAAGATCCAGTATCCCGCAGTCTGCAACGCCGCGGAGACTCTCCTGGTGGATTCGGCGGCAGCTGAGAGGTTCCTGCCCGGGATGGTAGGGAAGCTCGAGAGCAACGGCGTGGAGGTCAGAGGGGACGAGCGCGTCTGCGAGATATGCCCGTCCGCCGTACCGGCCTCCGACGAGGACTGGGACACGGAGTACGGCGACCTGGTGATCTCCGTGAAGGTGGTGGACTCCCTGCAGGAGGCCATCTCGTTCATCAACGCTCACGGCTCGCACCACACGGATGCGATAATGACCTCCGACATGAGGAAGGCCGCCGTGTTCGCCAAGATGGTGGATTCCGCGGACGTGTTCGTGAACGCCTCCACCCGCTTCGCCGACGGATACAGGTACGGCAAAGGCGCGGAGGTCGGCATAAGCACCAACAAGATACATTCCCGCGGCCCCGTGGGCATGGAGGGGCTCATGATCTACAAGTACGTCCTCGTGGGCAGCGGGCAGGTCGTGAAGGACTACGTGGGCAAGGACGCCAAGAAGTTCAAGCATTCGCCCTCCGAGAAGGAGTATCCGTTCCGAGGGATCCGATGTCCGAGAGGAAGGATCTTCTGGGGGACGTCCGGCGCGTGGTCGTGAAGATCGGAACCACGTCCCTGATCAAGGACGGCGCCGTGTCTAAGGAGTTCATGGACTCCGTGGCGGAGCAGGTGTTCCGCCTGAGGGAGGAGGGCCGCCAGGTGCTGATCGTGACCTCCGGGGCCATAGGGATAGGCCTCAAGGCGATGGGTGCGAAGCCCAAGCCCAACGAGATGCCCATAAGGCAGGCCGCCGCGTCCGTGGGCCAGAGCATCCTGATGCAGAGATGGTCCGAGAGCTTCCAGAGGTACGGCATCCTGGTGGCGCAGATCCTCATGACCTTCGACGTGTACTCCGACCGCGACAGCGCCAACAACCTGAACAACACCGTGGAGTCCCTGCTGGACAACTCGGTCGTCCCGATCTTCAACGAGAACGACGCCGTCTGCATCAACGAGATAAAGTTCGGGGACAACGACACCCTCTCCGCCATCGTGGCCAGCAGGACCGACTCGGACCTCCTGGTCATCCTCTCTGACATAGACGGGCTCTACGACAGCAACCCCAGCGAGAACAGGGACGCGAGGTTCATCCCCGTCGTCCACAGGATCGACGACTCGATCAAGGCCATGGCGGGCGGTACTAGCTCCGGGTTCGGGACCGGCGGCATGAAGACCAAGATCGACGCCGCCGAGATCTGCAGGGACGCCAGGTGCAACATGATAATCGCCTCCAGCAAGGTCTACGGGGTCGTTTATCGCACCGTGGCCGGGGACGACGTCGGGACTCTTTTCGTATCCGGGGACGAGGTCCCCAAGAAGCGCAGATGGATAAAGTCGGCCCACGCGGCCGGCCGCATAACCATAGACAAGGGCGCGGAGAAGGCCGTCCTGGAGCACAGGTCCCTGCTGCCGGTGGGGATCCGCAAGGTCGAGGGCGAGTTCAGGAAGGGCGAGGTCGTGGAGATCGTGTGCGAGGGTCGCATCATAGCGAAGGGCGTCCCGAGCTACAGCTCCAAGGAGCTAGCCTCCATCGCCGGCAGGCACAGCGACGAGATCGAGGGGATACTGGGCTACAGGCTCCACGCCGACGCCGTCCTCTCGGAGAACATAGCGCTTCTGACAATTTGAGAGAAAGGAGGGGGAGCGTCCCCCTCACAGGTTTAGAATCGCTCTTTGATCTTCCCGTATCTGTCGTTGCCCCTCTTCTCGATGAGATAGAAGAAGACGAAGATCACGGCGAACCCGATGATCAGCGGGACGAAGGCGAGGTTGAGGTCGCTGTTGTGCCTCTCGATGTAGGCCATGGCGATCCCTAGCAGGACCGCGACGACGCCGACGACGCCAATGGCTTTGCTTATTGCCTCCATGGTATCACTCCCACTCCGTGACTCCGGTCGAGTCGGACAGGGTCTTCTTGTGGAACTCCGGCTCCTCGACGCCCTGTTTCCTCTGGTTGCGGTAGTCGGCATAGGCTTCGAACACCTGCCTGCTGAGCAGGGCCACGATGACCATGTTGACCGAGGCCATGGCGGCCATGAACGTGTCGCTGATGTCGTCCACGATCGTGACGTCCGCGATGATGGCGGCCACCAGGGCGGCTATGATGACGATTATGCGGACGAGGTTCACGGTCACCTTGCTGTCCTTGATGAACCTGGCGTTGGACTCGCTCATGGTGTAGTACCCGATCATGCTGGTGAAGGCGAAGACGAACATGAACACCGCGATGATGTAGTTGGCCGCCTCTCCCAGAGGGGTGCTGCTGATGACGTCCTGCACAAGGACCGACCCCTTGTCCCCGAAGGCCATGATGGCGTCGAAGCTGCCGTAGGACAGGATCACGAGGGCGGTGACGGTACAGACCAGCAGGGTGTCGACGAGGACTCCGAACGACTGTATCTTCCCCTGCTTGACAGGGTGCTTGATGTCGGAGGTGGCAGCCACGTTCGCGATGGAACCCAGACCGGCCTCGTTGGAGAAGACACCCCTCTTCAGGCCGGTGATGATGATGGTACCGATCCCTCCTCCGATGATGCTGGGGAGGTCGAACGCATGGGCGAAGATCATCCCTATGGCGTTCCCGATGTTGCCGGCGTTGAAAGCCATGGCGATCACGGCGAAGACGATCCAGAGGAGTGCCATGATCGGGACGATGGTTGAGGAGAACTTCCCGATGAGCTTGAACCCTCCGAACACCAGCAGGGACGCTATCGCCGCGATGGCGACCGCGAACACGATGTTGTTGTTCTCGAAGTCGAACGCTCCGCAGAGGGCGTTGGAAGCGTTGCAGGACTGCACCATGACGAACCCGACCCCGAAGGTCAGGACCAGGAGCATGGCGACGAAGATGCCGAGCTTCCTGCTGCCGAGGCCTTTGGTGGCGTAGTAGGCGGGCCCGCCGTGGTAGCCGCCGTCGGTCTTCTGCTCTTTGTATATCTGAGCGAGAACCGATTCCATGAAGCTGCTCGCAGAGCCGATGATGGCGAATATCCACATCCAGAACACCGCGCCGGGGCCTCCTGTGACTATGGCTGTGGCCACTCCGGCGATGTTCCCTACGCCTATGCGGGCGCCCATGCTGATGCAGAACGCCTCGAACGACGACAGCTTCTTCTTTCCTTTTCCTTCGCCCACACCGGACAGGGCCAGCTTGGCGTTGTGTCCCAGGTGCATGATCTGGATGCCCTTCAGCTTGATGGTGAAGACGATGCCCAGACCGATAAGGAAGACGAACGCGATGCGCCAGAAGTAGGCGTTCCAGACGCACACCATTCCGTCTATTGCTGATATTAGGTCGACCATTTTATCTCTCCTCATGCTCAGCATGAGCGATTGCTCCATGCCGATTCACCAGAGGCGACGAACGAACTGCAGCAACCCGATGCCCCTACGTATTTTCGACAATGTTTATAATGATTTTTAGCTAAATTCGAATTTCGTAATTTTATTAAATATAATAATGTAATTCATAGGAATTTTACGAATTTCGTAGCAATCATGTTGCCATGAAGGTCAGATCGGCTAGAGAATTCTAATCAAGCGCATCAGCGCAATGAAAAACTAAAATATAGTAATAGATGAGTGGACCCGGCCGGATTTGAACCGGCGACCTCCGCCATGTCAAGGCGACGTCATAACCATCTAGACCACGAGTCCGATAGGTGCAGTATAGAGCTGCATTATATAAGGTTTTCCTATAGCCATGCAAGGTGCCAGGATAATTACTTATCAAGACACATAGCCATACAATGTTCGGCAATTGTCCGGGACATCCGGATCATTGTACAAAAGGAAGGATGAAGAAGGCGGCGCGACCGGGGCTTCGGCGAGGGGTCAGTCCCGCCTCGAATCGAACGTAAGGAATCGAACGGAGGAAAGAAGACATGAAAAGATTCAGGATGGCGCTCTTCGCGATGTTCGCGGTGGCCCTCATGGCCGTCACGCCGCTGGCGGCGATGGGCGAGGGCGCGAGCGCCGCGGGCATCTCGATGCCGGAGCCGGAAAGCTACCTGTACGCGATCACGACGGACTCCAAGAACGTGCAGATAACGAGCGTCGAGGCCTCGACCGGAGGGTCGGCGCTGTCGCAGATATCGGGGACGAGGACCGCCAAGGAGGACGTCCCCGACTACTGGTCCTTCGACGGGGAGACCGGCATGGGGCCGTTCAATTCGTTCTACGCCGCGGTGAACATCGACGACGGGGACTATTTCGACAGCGGCGAGGCCAAGAGGAACCACAGGGCCGGGACCGTAGCGTTCGTCCTGGACCCGTACGACCTGAAGAGGTCCGTCGGCGGGACCGCTCTGACCGGCCATTACAACATAATGCTGGTGGTGCCGACCGTGTACTGGAAGTCGGTTGGCACCACGCTGTACCTCTCCAGCTCCCCCAGCTACACGGCGGGGCAGACGACGGTCGAGGGGATGGTCGCATACGCGCACACCGCCACGTCCGGAGGCGCCTCCAAGGTCTACCCGTACATCGGGATAGGCGTCTACGAGGCGTCCGTCGACGTCGGCGCCGAGCAGGAGACGAGGCTGCTGTCGGTCAGCGGGGCCACGCCCAAGACCGACGTCACCTGCGACACGTTCAAAGGCTACGCGGACAACCTCACGCCGGCGGCCGGCTCGGACTACCAGCAGTGGAACTTCTACCAGTGGACGCTGTACAAGATGATGGCGTACACGGTCATGGGGACCAAGAACTCCCAGGAGATGATCGGCAGCGGCAACGTGAACGGCAACCCTGACGCCCCGTCTACGACCGGGCTCGCCGACGCCGCCGGGCCCTACGGCGCGACGGAGTTCTATTCCAAGATGTTCCTGGAGAACACGTGGGGCTCCGCGAGCGAGTTCGTCGGGGACGCGGCCTTCAACAGTTTCGTGCTGTACGTCAGGAGCGACCTGGGCGGGACCGAGCTGCTGGACGGCCAGGGGGCCCCCAATTTCGGGAGCCAGTCGTCCACCGGGGTACTTCTATCGACTTCCAACTGGATAGGCGAGGCCTATTCGGAGTCTGCTTACTGGGACTTCCCCAAGGCGAAAGGCGGCAGCAGCTCCGGCTTCTCCGTCCCGGGAGATTACGTATGGAGAGCCAACTACTGGCGCAGCCTGCTGGTGAGCGGCACCTGCGGCAACGGCTCCAGCGCCGGCATCGCATGCGTCAACGGCTCCCAGGCCTTTGACTGGACGTACCCGAACTACGGGGCCCGCCTGGCCTACGTGATGGACGCCGACGCGGTGGCGGCCACTCCCAAAACGATCTACGCATCCAACGGCGGGGCCGGCGGCGACGTGATCCGTCCGCAGGTGGCAGTGGCAGAGGGCTGCATGTTCGGCGCGCCCTGGGGGCACGCGTTCGCCGGATGGAACACGGAGGCGGACGGGACCGGCGTCTGGTATTCCTTTGGCGACAGCATTGACGGCAGCGGCCAGCCGGTGGTGACGCTCTACGCCCAGTGGGAGAGGATCACCGGCAGGATACCCGATCCAGTGGACTACATGTACGTTCTGTCCACGGACTCGAACAACGTGAGCATGCTGGGCGTGAGGGCCTCCGTCGGAGGGTCTGACCTTGCGTACGTGTACAACTGGACGAACACTTATAAGGGGCGCATCTCGAGCTTCTGGGGCTTCGACAGGCTCACTGGGATGGGGCCGTTCAATTCGTTCTACGCCGCCATAAACCTGTACGACGGCGAGGGCCCGGAGGCGGACGGCGCCGAGTTCAAGCTCAACAGCGCCGCGGGGGCCATAGCGTTCGTGCTGGACCCGTACGACCTCTCGAAGACCCTCATGGGAACCGAGTTCGACAAGAGCCGCTACAACGTGATGCTAATAGTGCCGACGGTCTACTGGAAGGCCGAGGGCAACGCGCTGTACCTCTCCAGCTCCCCCAGCTACACGGCGGGGACGACGACGGTCGAGGGGATGGTCGCATACGCGCACACCGCCACGTCCGGAGGCGATTCCAAGGTCTACCCGCACATCGGGATAGGGGTCTACGAGGGCTACGTCGCCGACGGGAAGCTGACATCCCGGAGCGGGGTCGCGCCTACGAATGGAACGACGAACGACGGGTTCAAGGCGCGCGCGGACGCGCTGATCCCCGCCGAGGGATCGGCCTACCAGCAGTGGAACTTCTACCAGTGGACGCTCTACAAGATGATGGCGTACACGGTCATGGGGACCAAGAACTCCCAGGAGATGATGGGCAGCGGCAACGTGGACATGCAATTCCTTTATCCTTCGATGACCGGGCTCGCCGACGCCGCCGGGCCCTACGGCGCAACGTACTCTTACTCCAAGCTGCTCATAGAGAACCCCTGGGGGTCTCTGTACGAGTTCGTGGGCGACGCCCTGCTCGGCGACGGAGCATTGTACGCCGGGAACGCTCTCGGCGGCGCCACCCTGGACAGCGCGGATGTGAGGCAGACCTACGCGGGGGCGTTCCTGCCGTCGAACGGATGGATCTCCGGCGCCAGCGGTTCGTCCGAGACATGGGACCTCCCCGTCTCGTCGCAGTCGTCCAACAACAGCTACAGCTTCTCCGCTCCGGGCGACTGCGTCTGGTCCAACTCCGGCTGGCGCTCTCTGTATGTGGGCGGCGACTGGGGCACCGGCTCCGACGCCGGTCTCGCCTACGCGCATGGCCTCAGCAGCCTTTCGATTTCGAGCTCCAGCGTCGGGGCCCGCTTGGCCTACGTCATGGACGCCGGTGCTGTGTCCGCTCCCGGCGACGGGCTCATCTACAAGGTCACTGACTCGGCGGCCGGGGAGGCGAGCGTGTTCGGGACATACGAGGATCTATCCGACATCGTAATACCGTCTACAATCGGGACATACTCGGTAAAATCTATCGAAGACCATGCGTTCAGCGGGTGCGAGAACATAACGTGCGTCGCTCTGCCC
>JAFYAH010000008.1 GCA_017540825.1 Candidatus Methanomethylophilaceae archaeon
CTGCAGATGGATCACCTCCTATGCCGGGCGGGCCTCCGGGCCCGCCCGCGAACACGCACAGCGAAGCAAGGGAGCCCGAAAGGCTTCCCGCGGTTCCTTGGCCGCTTGCCATGCGCCAAACGTAGCATCGAACGCCATTTCTTTTTATTTTAATTGTGTTATATTTCAAACGAGAGCTATTGTTTGTTTTCGATTTTCACGTTAATATAATAAATAATCCCAGTTATATGATTCTTTGATGTTCACTACTGTTATCAACTGCAGCAATCGAAAGGATGGATTTTCCACTCTGATGTCTTCAGCTGTTGTCGAGCACCTTCAATCCGACTATAGGTCTTTCTTCCTTCGGGATTCCGACATACAGCAAATCCTGGAATCCGTGGTCATTTCAGATCTTGTTGTTATAGCAAGTCCTGTTTTCTCTTCCAATCTCTGTCCTCCTTTTTGGAATTTTATCGACGATCTGAGCATTTCTAATAGCTTGCCATGCTTATTGATAGTTTCTTGCGGTCATAGCGCATTATTCTGTCGCATTAACGTCTCCCACGCTTCTAAAAAGCTAAAAGATCTTGGCTTCTCGAATGTCGAGGTCGTCATGGTAGATGGTACCTACAGCCTGCCTAAAGGTGAGCTCCGCCCTAGGCATCGTTCCAGGATGATTTCTTCTTGCAGACGCATATCGTCCTACATCCGTTGATCCGTATAGTTTCTAACTTTCTTCAATAGGTTTTAAGACTGTAATCGTCATGTATCGCCATGAACAGGCCTCTCATATTCAGGAAAGCTATGGACGTCCTTGACTTATCAAGCCCTGTTTCGAATTTCCCTGAATTCGTTCTTTATTCTGAATATGCAGGCCTCCCCTCTTCCGATGCTGCTTTGCTTCGTTGCATCCATGATTGTTCCGGAAGCTTGCTTTCTCATGCTATCCTTACAAGCGATGATTCCGATTTCGATTCTTCTTGCGCTTCGATCTCTTCTTCTATAGGAGGCGATCTCGATAAGATTCATGAGATCATCGATGACATCCGTTATTCGCTCACCTTAGCACCTGGTTCATCTGACGAGATTTCCTTGGCTTTCTCTTCTTCGGGGCTGATCTTCTCCACTTCTGGTTGCATCAAAGGCGAGATCTCTGTCTCTGGCTGCGAACTCTTCGACACTTGTGTCGTCGTCCCCGAGCATGTCATGAACGGGATTGCCAGGTTCCATGTCACTTCCATAGCCCCCATGGCCTTCTCAGGGAAGACCCACATACGGTCGATCATTCTTCCAGCCTCTATTCGCGAGATCGGATACAGGGCGTTCTTCGGCTGTTCCGGCATGGACGACTTCATCCTTCCTTCCAGCGTAAGAAAGATAGGTTTCAGAGCCTTCGAAGGCTGCTCCTCCCTATCTTCCATAGCCGTAAGCCCCAAGAATCCTTTCTTCAGGACCTTCCCCAACGGGATCCTCTGCTCGATTCGTCCCTTCGAGGTCATCCGTGCTCCTTACTGCCTTTCTGGAACTGTTACGATTCCCGAAGGCGTAACCTGCATCGGAAGCGAGTCTTTCGAAGGATGCTCCAGAATGACTGAGGTTCTTCTACCAGACGGTGTCGGTTCGGTGATGTATCGTGCTTTTCTCGGATGTTCTTCGCTTTCTCTCGCTAGCATTCCGGATTCCGCACGCATTGGTTTCCATGCCTTTCCCGATTCCGTCGAGCGGGAGATGAGGCATGTCGAGCCTGCTTCGGCTGATGTCTCCGAGGAACGATCTCAGCTTGTCGCGATCCAGCATGGTTTTTGCCGACACTTCGTCTGACGTGCGGTCCAGGTCTTCGATCGTTCTCGCAATCGCGTCCGACAAGGTCCGAGGCGACGTCTTGCCGAGGTACCATGCCATGTTTACGTCCCTTTCGTCGAAGCCCATGTCCATCATGGCGCTGCAAAACTTGGGGATGTCGTCCTTCAGGTCGTCTCTGTCCAGCGTTCCGAAGAGACTATCGAACCTCTCCTTCCTGTTCATGGGCCCCTCATAACTGTTATGCGGTGCCTTCCGCTTTTTCCCTGCCAGCTGACCTTCAGCTTGGTTGTGGCGAACCTCTTGCATACCGCATCCATGATAATTTTTTCCGCCCCGTCCTCCTCCACGTAGATGTTGTAGGTTAACTGCCTGGTGCTGCTGTCGACTCCCTGCCTCTGAATGTATCTGACTGCCTCGTCGGCTTTCTTGTAGTACGTTCCTTCCTTGACATACGGATTCTGATTCAAAGACGTGCATCTTCCTTTCGATTCTTGCTCATGGGTCCGCGACGTCATGGCGTCGTTCATGTTGAGGTATGACCTCAGCGGTCCGCCCATGTAGTTTCCGAGATCGAACGTCACGTCTGTGTTGTACCATTGTCTGCCTAGGAGCACGACGTTCCATGCGTGCGCCTCGCCGTCCTCTTTTATCTTTCCGGTCACGACGGCCGCCTCCACCCCGTACGAATTCAACAGGAACGCAGCGGCTTTGGATATGCCTTCGCACACCCCTTTCTTGCTTAGCAACGGTCCGACAAGGCTGTGCGACGAATCCTTGTCGGTTCCGTCGTAGACCACTTTGGCGACCAGCACGTCGTGCACCGCCGTCTCTATGTCGCAGGCGTCATGCAGTCCTTTTACATGCTTCTCATAGATCTCCTCTGCGTTGTTCGTCAGGGCTTGCTTGATCTTCTCTTTGTCCTTGTAGAACCTGTTCTTCCTGAATCCTATCTTCATTTCTTTCCTGTAGCTAGTCATAGTGAACTGGTTCCCTATCCAGAATATCTGGGGATTGTCGCAGAGCACTTTCTGCACGAGGCTCATGCAGCCTTCGATGCCCATCACTACGTTCACGTTTACCGAGTCTTCGCCTACGATCATCGCTTTCCTTATCTTGACATAATCCTTCTGAAGATGGCTCGGGAGCGCGCTGTAGTGGAAGGTGGATGAAGCACCTGGTGCGAACTCGCCCAGATTCCCTTTCAATTCTCGCTCCTCCGGCAGCCTGTCATGCTGTTGCCCCATGTGCTCCTCGATACTTGTTAATATTTATTTTCAGATTTCCCAACATGTCTTCTTTCAGCAGCGGGGACCGCATTCCATTGATGACTGGCGGCTATGCCAAGGTCGTCCGTGACGCTCCTCTGGGAAGCGGCGGACAGGGAGAGGTCTATCTCGTCGAGTACAAGGGCACCCAGCACGCTCTAAAGTGGTACACCTCGCTGAAGATGAGGACCAGCGTCGAGTTCAAGGAGAACATCAGGAAGAACGTCTATGACGGCGCTCCCAGCGAGAGGTTCGCATGGCCATTGGACGTCACCGAAGACGTAAACGGGAGCTTCGGTTACGTGATGCGCCTGCTTCCCAAGGACAACGAGGAGTTCAGCGACTTCCTCAGGACCTACAGGATCACCAAGACCGAGCCTCCGAGGAGAGTCCCTGTGAAGTTTGCCAGCTTCCCTTGTCTCATCAGGGCCGCCATCCAGGTGGTCGACTCGTTCGCAGCCCTCCACAGGGTCGGTAAGTCGTACCAGGACCTGAACGACGGCGGAATATCAATGGACATGTCCACCGGGGACATAATAATCTGCGACTGCGACAACATCGCCCCGGACAGGACCAATTTCGGCATCGCCGGGAAACAAGGCTACATGGCGCCGGAGATAGTCCTCGGTACCAAGACTCCCGACGTCTACTCCGACAGGTTCTCGCTGGCGGTCATCCTTTTCAAGCTGTTCTTCCGCGACGACCCGTTCTGGGGCGCCAAGGTCTGCAAATGCTGCAACCTCACTGACTACAACTACAGGAAGTACTACGGGGAGGAGCCCGTGTTCATCTATCATCCCACCGACAGCTCCAACCGCCCGGTGGAAGGCATCCATGACAACGTGATCAGGATGTGGGGCCGGTATCCCCAGTACCTCAAGGACCTCTTCACCAGGGCATTCGTGGACGGGCTCAAAGAGACCTCCAAGAGGCCTATAGAGATAGAATGGATGTCGGCCCTCATCAGGCTCCGCTCTGAGTCGTTCATGTGCTCCTGCGGAGGGTTCTCCTTCGTTTCCGACGATGCGGAGAAGAGCGGCGAATGTACATGCCCCAAATGCGGGAGGAGCTATCCGGTGCTGATGCTCGGCAAGACCCGCCTGCCTCTGGCCAAGGACGCGGTCGCGTACAGCTGCCAGACCCGCTTCGGATCAGACGATTTCGAAAAGATCACGCTCAAGGTGGTTGAGAACCGCCTGAAACAGGGCCTTATGGGGCTCAAGAACCTGGACGACTGCGACTGGGAGGTGTTCCTCGACGGAACAAGGAAGTCCGTCCAGCCGGACAAGGGGACCGAGATCGTGCCCGGGATGAGAATAGAGTTCGACAGGAAGACATCTGGAACTGTGTTGAGGAGGAATTGATATGACGGGAGAAGCGTTCGATCCGCTTGAAGCGGAACCTATTGCAAGGAAGAGGCTTGTGCTGTTCTACCTGATAGACGTGTCAGGGTCGATGGACGGACAGAAGATCGGGGTGGTCAACCAGGTCATGGAGGAGGTCATCCCGGAGATAAGGAACGTCGGCGGGGCCGATTCGGACATACAGCTTGCAGTGCTCACGTTCAGCAGCGGAACCTCATGGATGTATCCTCAGCCCTCCTCCATAGAGACGTTCCAGTGGTCCAGGCTCTCCGCGGACGGCATGACCTCCATGGGAGGGGCCTTCCTGGAGCTGGACAACAAGATGTCCAGGTCGGCCTTCCTGAGCGCCCCCCACCTCTCGTTCGCGCCTGTGGTGTTCCTGCTCACCGACGGATATCCCACCGACGACGCGCTGGGCGCCCTCGAGAAGCTGAAGCTGAACAGGTGGTTCAAGAGCAGCCTGAAGGTCGCCTTGGGGATCGGGGACTTCGACAGGGACATCCTGGAGGCGTTCACAGGGAACCCGGAGCTGGTGCTCAGCACGGCTACAGGGAAGAACCTGGCCCAGCTCATAAGGTTCGCGACCATATCCAGCTCGACCATCGGCAGCAGGAGCATGGGGTACGGAAGCGGCGGAGCGGACTCGGAGGACTCCAGCGCTCTGAAAGAGAAGGCGTTCATAGACATGAAGAAGGACGCCTTCGGCGACGAGCAGAACCCGACCGTGGACGACATCGACATGGACGACTCGGGCTGGTGACGATGGGGGCATTCCACGGGATTTCCGAGTCCCGGAGGGGCAGATCCCATGTCGACAGCGGGACCGTGTGCCAGGATTCGACGCTCTGCCTGGTTTCGGAGAGGTACGCCATAGCGGCGGTGTCCGACGGCCACGGCGGGGCCAAGCACTTCCGCAGCGACGTGGGATCCAAGGCCGCGACAGAGTGCGCCGTCAGGGTCATCAAGGAGTTCGTGGAGTCCGAGGGGTTCGAGGCCTCGTTCAGGAGCAACCAGGACGTCCTGCTCGACACCGTGTGCCGCACCGTGCTCGCATCGTGGTACTCCGCCATAGACGACTACGACGGGGGGCATCCCCTGACCGACGCCGAGATCCGGCACATCAGCGAGAGGAACGTGTCCGAGAGGTGCGCCGACAAGCGCCATAGGGACAGGTACGGCGCCACCCTCATGGCCGCCGTCGTCTCGGACTGGTTCTCGTTCTGCATCCAGATCGGGGACGGGGCCATCGCCTGCATCGGGGAGGACGGGAACGACCGCGCCCCCATGCCGGAGGATCCCGACTGCGCCCTCAACGTGACCACCTCGCTGTGCCAGCTGGACCCTCTGAGGAGCTTCAGGCATTGGCATTCCATCGGGTGGTCGCCGATGGCCATAGTCATGTCCACGGACGGCATCACCAACACGTTCGAGAGCACGGACAGCTACGTCAGGTACTGCAGGAAGGCCTCCTGCTTCGCCCTGGACGGCGGCGACCAGTGGCGCAGGCTGATGGACCGGAACAAGGCCAGGTCCAACGCCAACGGCATGGACGACGTCTCCATGGCCGTCGTGTGCCGCGAATGCCCTGCGCTGCGCAAGATGAAGGACGGCATCGACGAGGCCTATCGCGAGCTGGATCTGAAGAGCACCGTTCCCGTGGCCAGGAAAGGGCTCTTTTTCGTCCATGGCGCCATGCGCTTCCATGTCGCGGAAGGTCTAGCCACGCTTGCAGTCTACGACGGGTCAGACTCGGACTTCGCGGTGCCAGAGCGCCTTGCGGCGGACGGCAGGACGTACGTGGTAGCGAGGATCGGGCCCAGATGCTTCGACAAGGCCCGCATCCGTTCCGTATCCATACCGCGCACCGTCCAGCGCATCGCGCCGAAGGCGTTCTTCAAGTGCCCGCAGCTCAGGGCGGTCACTTTCGAGGGGGAGCCCGAGATGGACTCCAGCGCATTCTTCAACTGCCCCCGCCTTTCGGAAGCGCGCTATGCCGGGGACGAGCCGCCTCCGATGGGGGCGAACGTGAAGAAGATTAGGATCCGAGCTCCCTTATCAGCTCGAACAGGTACTCCCTCATCCTGCTCAGGGTCGACAGGTCCATGCGCTCCTCGGGAGTATGGGCGCCAAGGACCGTCGGCCCTATCGATATCGCCCGCATCCCCGGGTGCTTGTCTATTATCGTGCTGGACTCCAGGCCTCCGTGGGTAGAGACGACTCTGGGATTCTTTCCGAATACGCGCCTGTATACCTCTACGGCGGTCTTGAGCATCTCGGAGTCCTCAGGCTCCTTCCATGGCGGGAACTTCTCCGAGCGGGACACCTCGGCTCCGGCATCAGCGAAGCGGGAGGCTATGTCGGATATCAGACTGTCGAGGGCGTCTCTGTCGGAGCTCCTGGGCTTTATCACTATAGTTATTCCATTCACGTCTCCATCGACGATCCCTATGTTCGACGAGGTCCTCACCCCATACGGGTCCAGCTCCAGCGGGCCATTGGGGCAGGAGAGGATCGAATCCAGCACTTTCCTGGTGGATCCTTCCATCAGTGCTGTTCCACTATAGTCTTCTTCCTCCAGATCGAACGCTATTCCCGGGTCTGCGCCGGCGAATGTCGATCTGGCTTTCTGCCGGAACTCATCTATATACGGTTCCGGGTCGCAGCCGCAGAAGAACTCGGCTACGCATGCGGAAGGGATGACGTTGGAGGCGGTGCCTCCTCTGATGGAGGTCATTCTGACGTCCGGCATGCCGAGGAGGCATTCGGCCATGAGGGCTATCGCGTTGGCCCTTCCGGAGTCGATCATGGCGGCGGAATGGCCTCCCAGGAGGCCGGATATGCGGAGCCTGTGCATCCTCCCCGCAGCAGCGGTCCTTTCCAATGCGAAACGAGCGGTGATGTCGGTGGATCCTGCGCTGCCTATCGTTATCTCGTCCGCGTCCTCGCTGTCCAGGTTTATCATGGTCCTTCCCCTCAGCCATCCCGGAGCCAGATTGGACGCTCCTATCAGCCCAATCTCCTCGTCCGTGGTGAACAGGCACTCCAGCGAGGCTCCTTCCAGCTCTGGAGAAACGAGCGCGCACAGCATGAGGGCGAGGCCTCCTCCGTCGTCTGCTCCGAGGGTAGTCCCGTCCGCGCGGATCCATCCGTCCTGTATCGTCGTGGAGATGGGGGAGGAGACGAAATCGAACTCGCGGACGGAGTTCGGAACCATGTCCTGATGTCCTTGTAGAACTATAGTCTTTCCAATGCCGCTGCGGCGTATCAATATGTTCCCGGAGAGGTCGGTCTCGTGCTCGAGGCCGTTGTCCTCCGCGAATCTCTCCAGATATCCGTTGATCTTCTCCATGTGCCCGGAAGGGCGAGGGATCCTGGTCAGCTCCAGGAAAATCTTGGCTTCCATGGTCTCGGAGGGGTCCATGCAGGGCTAACCGACTGCCATGATTTACCGTTTGTCCAGGATGGTTTAGCGCAACAAGGGCTCTTTTAAATAATGAGTACAGCGATTCAGTATTGGAGGATAAAATGTACAAGAACATCCTTGTAGCGGTTGACGGCAGCGATAACAACAGGTGCGCGGTCAGGACGGCGGTAGACCTGGCCAAGAACTTCGACGCCAAGCTTACTGCCGTCTACGTGGAGAATGTCGGGTACAGGCTCCGCGCAGACGTCGCGATCCAGGACGACCCCATGAAGAACGCCGACGTGGCGTTCCAGTTCATCAAGGAGGTGTCGGCGGAGAAGGGGGTCGAAGTCCAATACCTCGTCTCCATAGGACATCCCGGAGAGGCGATCACGGACATGAGCGCCGACTACGATCTGGTCGTCTGCGGAACCTTGGGACGTTCCGGCTTGAAGAAGGCGGTCCTGGGCAGCGTATCCGAGATGATCACGAGGTTCTCCGCCTGCCCAGTGCTGCTGGTACGTTCGAAGAAGGCTTGAAGCCAACGGCGCGGGCCTCGAGTCCGTGCCCCAACCTCTTCATCCGCTTCTGTCTAGGCGGAGGGCATCATAGTTTTATTCTTCGAAACCTGTATCGGTTCATGGCCGAAGCCAAGTTCTGTACGGCGTGCGGATGCGACCTCCAGGCTGGGATGAGGTTCTGCCCCCAGTGCGGCCAGGTCGTGGCCGGCAGCGACGCCGACGAGGAAATGAAGCAGCGGATGGCGGAGATCGACGACGTCCTGCGGGAAGGCAGGATGAACTGGATATTCTTCGCCATAGCCCTGTATGCGATACCGGCGACCATTGCCGGGCTCTTCGCGCTGGTAGATTCCGGCGCCACTGCGAGCACGCTGTGGTCTAACGCGGACTTCCAGAACTGGATATCCACCCACGGATACGACATCACACTGAAGGACGTCGAGACATATGTGGCGGTAGCCGCGGGGCTGGCGCTCGCGAGCGGGGCCTGCGCGATGGTGTCCATGTTCCTCGTGTTCAAGCGCAAGATGTGGAGCATCGCCGTGATCGCCTGCCTTCTCGCCTCCGCACTCTGCTTCTGGTCTGTGTTCGGGCTGTTCATCGGGCTGCTGATGACCTGGATGCTCTACGCCTCCAAGGAGTCTTTCGACTGACGGGGCATACCCAGAACTCAAAACGCGGCGGGCCTCTGGCCTTCCGCTTCCTCATACTCAGGAACGACAACCGTCGGAATCTTATTTGTAACTGTAAGACGTTTTTCCAATATGAAGAGGACGTCAGTCTGTGTCAACAGGATGGTGGAGAGAAGGTGCAGGCCGGTGGTCCTTTGGGACTGCGTGGACGGCAGCCTTGTGGAGCCCGAGGGGAAGACGGACATCCCCCATTACGACTTCAGGGAGTCCGTGGTCCCCGGAGAGCTGAGGATACTGGACTGGGAGTACGGCGTCGGCGATGCCGGATGGGCGAAGGACACCGAGTCCGGCCTGAGGCTGCTCCCCATGGTCTATTCCAAGGATTTCGTTCCTTTCTGGAAGACTGCCGACAACTACTCCCTGCTTTCATCTATACTCAAAAGCGGGTTCAGGCCCTCTATGACGCCGGACCCGGAGAAGCCGTTCGCAGCGGTGATCAATCCGAAGACGAACCGCGCCATGATCCTGGAGCCGGGATCGTTCGTGGTCAAGAACGACGTCGTGAAGTGCACGGCGGAGAGCTACCCGATGGCCCACGTCCGCTCCGACGACATGATTCTCACGGACGAGACCCCCGAGATGAAGGTCTTCTGCGTGGACAGCTGCCTCGACAAGGAGTCAGACTTCGTCATGGAAGAGGGGAAGACTCGCATCTCGATCACCTCCGATGGGGAGAAGGTCGACGTGGAGGGCATGGAGGCCGAGATCAGGAACCTCAGATTGCAGCTTCTGGAGTCGTCTGAGAAGTACGAGAAGGAGGTCTCCGAGAGGATGCGGCTGGAGGCCGTGCTCAAGGCCTCTTCCGAGGACAACATCAGGCATGCGCAGGAGAACGACAGGCTCAGGAACGCCGTCACGGAGCTCCAGAAGAAGTCGGAGGAGGACCTAGCCGCATCCGCCAGCAGCGCCGAGGACCTGAGGAGGAGGTGCGAGGAGGCCGAGTCGGACCTGCAGAGGCTGAGGACGGAGTGCTCGGATCTCAGGGAGTCCCTGGACAAGGCCCTCGCGTCCTACAGGAACGGGCCCCCTACGGGGATAAGCATCCGGAGGGTGTCGGAGAACGAGCTCGAGTCCAGGTTCTTCCGCCCGGGGGCCTACTCCGTGCGCATCGCCGTGGACGGGAACTTCCTGATAGTCCGGCCCGACGCGGAAGGGATACCCTGCGAGGGAGGGGTGCTGAGGATGAAGAGCCTCAACGAGAAGGTGCCGTACTCCGGGACGAAGGTGTACAGCACGTACAGCGTGCCCAACGGCGGCCTGAAGATGCTCCTGAGGCGATCGCTCCAGAGGCTCGGTGAGACCGCCGTACATCAGGTAGTCCAGGATCTTCATGAACCCCGCCTTCGTCCTGTCGGTGATGAAGCGGGAGTTCTGCCTGATGTACTGCTTGAAGAGGGAGGACGAATGCCATTCCTTGGCGTCTATCTCGAAGTCCCTCCTGTCAGAAGACGTGAACACGCTCTCGATGTCGTAGAACTTGCGGTCTATGTCGGACAGCCTTATGACCTGGACGTCGCTGTCCTCGGCGTACTTGTAAAGGGCGTTGCCGGCGGAGTCGCTGTCCACGAGGATCACCGGGTTCTTGGATATTCTCCTGATCCTCTCTATTATGGCCTCCTTGTCCTTCACGCCGTTGAACGGTAGGAAGGTTATCCCCTTGATCCCGAACAGGATCTTGAACGCGGTCAGGTAGTTGTAGTCGGTTATGCCCTCCACGAACACAGTCTTCTCGTTGGGGTCGAACATCACATGGCGCCCTATGGTGAGCCTCTCCAGGATGGAGTCCAGCTGGTCGGGGTTCTGGGTGTCCATTACCGTGAACTTGTCGTGGATGTGCGCGTGGTTGGTCTCGTCCAGGGTGAGGATGCGGAGCTCGTCGAGGCTGTCGCAGCTTATCAGGAACGGGGAGTGTGTGCTGATCACGAAGGTTATCCCCTTGTCGACGGCGAACTCCCTTATCATGTTGGCGAGCTCGGTCTGGCCCTTGGCGTGGAGGTTGGTCGCAGGCTCGTCCATGACCAATATGTCGCCGGGATACAGCCTCCTGACGCAGAGGACGTCGAAGAAGAAGTCGAAGAACCATCTGAACCCCGAGGACTGCCTGTCCAGGTCCAGGGGCACCCCGGACTGGTGTATCTCGAGGGCGACGATGTCCTCCATCAGGCGGAACCTGAAGGAGTAGGAGCTGCTCTTGTAGAGGCCGTTGAAGAGGTCCGCCAGCGGCTCCAGCCTCTCGTTTATGTAGTCCTCGGCGGCCGTCAACGAGCCGGTGTTGCCCTTGCGCACGAACTCCTCGTGGGCCCTGTCCACTATTGAGGGGCCGTCCTCGATGTACAGCAGCACCTTGGCGATGACGTCGCTGTAGTCGCCGTAAGGGCGCTTGAGGTCGGCCTGCTTCCTCTGGGCCTGCTGGTACCTCAGGACCGTGGGCGCGAGGGGGAAGCCGTACCTGTTCATGAACCACGAGTCGCCGTCGCCGCCTTCCGGGAGCAGCTCGGACATTATGCTGTCGAACGCCTCCAGGGCGTCCGGGTCCGACTCGGCCGCTGCCGACCTGTATCTCGGGACTTTCAAGAGCTTGTCCATGACGTACACCATGCGCTCGTTGGGAGCCGACTCCACGACGATCGATGCGGCCTTTACGCTCGTGTCTGCCGTCTCCTCCTCGATCAAGCGCTTGAGGATGTTGGAGGAGGCTTTCCTGAGGGAATGCACCCTCTCGCGGCTCCAGTTCTGACTGGCCACCTGGACGGCCTCCCAGTCGGCGTCTACTTCCCCGTTGTCGTACACGACGAGGGAGATCTCGGGGTCTTTGCTCCCGTCCTCGAGCGGGAACATGGGGCGATCGCTCTCTTTGAACACGGGATCCCCGATGTGGCAGATGGCGTCGAGGATGTTGCTCTTCCCGCAGTTGTTGGGGCCGACCACGAAGACGACCCCGCCGAGGCGGTCCTTGTCGATGCTGAGGTTTATGGTCATCTCCGAGTCGGTCGTCCCGAAATTGCGGAAGTTCCTGATGCGGACCTTACGGCAGTGGCTGTTCTTCTCGTCGACATCCATCTTCTCGCCTCCGCGTCTTACATCAGTTTTTGGTAATAAAATTTTTTTAGGTGAATCTAACAATGCAAGAATACGACGTTAGACGGCAGGAGCGTCGTGCGAAAGTCGTTCGGACAGGGATCGGCGGAGGACCACCTTGAGCCCGCCGTTGAAGTGGTACGCGTCGTACCTCCTGGGCCCGTCGAAGGCTACCATGCCCTCCAGAGCGGGGATCGACAGCTCTCCGCCGGAACAGGGGACCTTGCCCTCCACGTCCGGCCTGAACGTCATGTACGAGCCGTTCCTGGCTATCCTGACTTCGTACCTGCCGCAGTCGAAGAGGGGGGATGAGAGCTGGGATGCGGACGTCCTCTCCACCGTCCCGGCCTTCTCGGACAGCGGGATGCCCGACTTAAGCTTCCTGACGACGTCCTCGAGCTCGGATATCCTGGCCTGGGAGGCCGACCCCTGTGCCTCGGCTTCCCTTCTGGAGGATTCGAGCTCAGCCTCGAGCGAAGAGTAGTCGGCGCGCAGCTTCTCCAGCACCGACCTCAGATTGGCGTTCTCCATCTCCAGCAGAGCGCACTTCTCCTTGGCCTCCTCGGCCGCCTTCGGCTTGTCCAGAAGCTCCTTGCTCCTCTTCTTGAGGGACTCGTTCTCCTTCGAGAGGGACTCCACCTGCCCCGCCAGGCTCTCTATCCTGGACCTGGCCTTCGAAAGGTCGTTCCCGAGCTCGCCGTTCTTCTTGCGGAGCTTCTCGTTCTTCGCCTCGGACTCCATGAGCCTCTCCTTGAGCTCTGCGGCCTTGGAGCCGTCGTCCGCCGCAGGCTTCTCCTCCTTGCGGAGGGTGCGCTTCTCCCTGAAGGAGCCCCTGGGCCTCGCAGAGGGGGACTGGGACGCCGCCTTGGCGCAGAACTCGTCCACGCTCTTCCTGACGTCCGCTATGGCCTTCCTTGCGGCCTCCGCGTCCTCGTCCGGGGTTTCTGTCGGCGCTTCTTCCAGAGGATCCTCGCTCGTCCCTGCCATCGGAGCACCGTATCCGAACCGTAGGTTAAAAACATGGCATCCCCATACTGGTCTCGCTATGACCCTATTCGCTGAGCACAGCTACAGCCGGGTGATGGTGTTCGTCGACTACATGAACATCAG
The DNA here is from genome assembly GCA_017540825.1 of Candidatus Methanomethylophilaceae archaeon. Classification (GTDB taxonomy): domain Archaea; phylum Thermoplasmatota; class Thermoplasmata; order Methanomassiliicoccales; family Methanomethylophilaceae; genus Methanoprimaticola. Next base: position 13,219 of record JAFYAH010000008.1, read on the forward strand.
AGAGTGCATCCCACACACCGGAAAGGAGCCAGCGCTGGACCTCCTGAGGCTCACCAGGATACTGGTAGGGGGGAGGGACCTGATAGGGGCCTACGTCTTCGACGCCTCCAAGAAGTACTCCACCGAGAACGACATCATGATCAGGGAGCACGACAAGCTCCGCATGGACGGCTTCAGGGTGATATCCCGCGAGTCTATGGAGAAGACCGCCGACGGCCGCGTGGTCCAGAAGGAGGTGGATGTTTCTCTGGCCTGCGAGATGCTGGAGCACGCTCTGCTGAACCATTTCGACGTGGCGATAGTCGTCTCCGGGGACCGGGACTTCGTGCCTGCGATGCAGAAGGTCCAGGCGGCCGGGAAGAGGGTGGAGGTGGCCTCGTTCAAGGGGTCCGTGAACAAGGAGTGCATCAAGACCGCCGACGTCTACAAGCAGCTGGACGACATTCCGTTCCTCATGATGCGCCCGGCCTTCGACGAGGGGGGAGACTATGTCGGACGAGGAGGGATCCTACGACCAGAAGTTCGGCGGACTGGTCAAGGACATGGACAGGTACATGGTCCTGGAGTTCGAGGTCAACCGCAAGTTCAAGGGGATAAGCGGGCTGGTGGCGTTCACCGACGACAACAGCATGGTGTTCCTGAGGTCTGGGTACGAGGATGTCGTCCGCCCGGGGGAGATCTGGCTGTGCTCGGTGAGCAAGAACGAGAACGGCATAAGGTACGCCAGGCCGATGGACCAGGTGACGCTCTCGATGCTGATGCAGATGAACGAGAACCTCCGCAGGGCGATAGAGGAGTCCCTGTGGGAGCGGAACCGGCCGGTCTACGAGGACGCCTTCCGCCAGCGCTTCATGGTCGAGGAGTACGCCAGGGTGAAGGCGGAGATAGACGAGGAGAACAGGAAGGCCGTGGGCGACCTGGAGTCCAGGATACACGAGCTGGAGACCCAGCTGGAGCAGAAGCAGTACGCGCTGGAGTCGATGCTCGTGGGCAACGACGACGAGGAGATAACGCTGACGTCCGAGCCAGTGCTGCCTGTTTCCCAGACTCCACCGTCCCGCGGATACCGCGACGTGGAGCCGATGCGCCTGGACGAGGACTCGAAGCCATACCTGCCGAGGGCCTTCAAGGTCCGCAGGTTCGGGCCGAGGTCGTTCCAGAGCGAGCACTTCACAGGCAGGCGCTGCTACGTCCATATCAGCCCCAGCAGGAAGTACGTGCTGGTGCGCTTCCACGAGGACGGCAACGTCTACTGCTTCAACCACACGATATCGATCGGAGGCCTGGAGCGGATAAGCGAGTACGTGGAGGGTGCCGAGTACAACGCGGAGTACAGCAAGCGGTACGAAGGCATACTGATAAACCTGCAGTCCAGCTGAGCCAGCGGCAGGATCCTATAGGGCAGACTATAGTGACAATCTGTCGCAATGACCACGCGGGCTGCTGTCGCCCCGAATCCGTCTTTGTCGAGATCTGGAGCACGATCCGAGCCTGCTTACGATATTTCTGCGGCTCTTATTTAAAAGTGGCCTGCGATCGTTGGAACCTACGAAGACAAAGGTGTTTATCTTCCGCAGCGGATTCCCTTCTCATGGGAACCCTCAACATAGACGTCGGGAAATGCATCGGGTGCGGGAAGTGCGTCCGCATGTGCCTGGCCAACAACCTCGAGGTCGTGGACAAGAAGGTCAGGGAGACCGGAAAGGGGTGCATCAGATGCGGCCACTGCGTGTCGTCCTGCCCCAGGGGAGCGCTGGAGCTGGCTGGCGGGGCGGAGGAGTCCCCGAAGAGCAAGGGATGGCTGGACGGCAGGCTGGTCTCCGATTCCGACCTGGAGTCCCTTTACTCGGCCATGAAGGGAGGGCGTCTGGAAGGCAGGTGCTGGACCAGGACCCTCCAGGGCGAGGAGCTCGACAGGTACGTCGAGGATTCCATGGACATCCTGAAGAAGGGAGCGTCGGACCTTCCGATCGTAGGGGAATGGGAGAGATGGAGGGAGAGGCACGACGTCCTGGAGCCCAACCCGGTCATCTGGGAGGGGAAGCAGGTGCTGTTCATATTCTCCGAGACTCCCGACCAGGCCCTCGAGGCTTCCAACAGGATGATGATGAGGGGGTTCGGCATGGGGATCCGCGGGTTCCATTCCAACGCCCTGATGATGGCCCACAAGCTGGACCCGGAGAGGCTGGACGCGTACTTCCCCGGGATCGGGGCTCCCATGCGCATGGCATTCGTCATCGGGCACGGGAGGCGCCTCATAGAGCCGGTGTTCAAGCCCCTGGAGAGCGTCAGGAAGCTGTTCGGGCGATGAGGACGTTGAGCCGCATAGAGGCGGTGCCTGTCAGCGAGTCTATGGCCGTCGCCGAGACGGCAGCCGCCTTCTACGCGGACGATCCCGCGATAGCATTCATGCTAGGGAGGAAGAACGGGCTTCCGCACAGGCGCCTGGCCATGAGGAACTGCGTCGTCACCTCGGACATGTTCCAGACCATCTACTCCTATCCGTCCCGTAAGGCGTTCGTCCACGTGGCGGAGGCCGGGACGTGGGGCGAGAGCCTGCACCAGTTCGTCCTCCGGGGCACCATGAAGATACCTTTCGTCATAGACTCCGGGACCATAGAGAGGCTCCACAGATACCGCGAGGCGTGCCAAGCCGCTGTCCCAGAAGGGATTTCATGCTACATCCTTGCCGCTTACTCCTCGGAGGGATCCGAGGGCGAGGCGTCGGAGCTTCTGGCAGAGGTATGCGGAAGGGTCGGAAGCTGCTGCTCGGTGGTCCATACAGACCGCGAGGAGAGGATTTTCGAGGACGCTGGCTTCGTCCGCGACAGGGATTTCGAGTTCGAAGGGGTCCCCTGCCGCCTGATGCTCAGAGCAGGTTAAATCCGACCAAGGCGATGCCGAACGCATGTGGGGCCAAGAGGTCGCTATCCGGGTCAGGGACCGCAAGATCAGGGAGATGGCCAAGGTCATCGGATACACGAACGCGGAGAGACGGTACAAGCTCCTGGGAGAGCTGGGGCGCGACCTGGAGATATGCAACTGCGCCGTATCCGGCACCAGCGTCTGCTCGATATATTCCGCGCCCGTGTCCGATCCCGGATACAGGTCGTCCCTGACGGAGGAGGAGCTCTGCGACGAGATGGACCTGGACTCGGCCAGGATGTCCGCCCCGCAGATGAGGGAGCTGGCCAGGAGCCTCTTCCAGGAAGCCGCAAGGCAGGCCTCCGAGGACAGGTCCGCGCCATACAGAGAGGCGGTGGAGTCGCTGAAGGAGGAGGTCTGTGAGTGCAGGGAGAGGATAGAGAGGCTCTCCCTGGAGGCCGACTACAGGAGGTCGGAGCTGGAGGCCACCGAGGAGGAGAGGAGGTCCTTGGCCGAGACCGTGGAGAGGCAGGCGGCGGAGATTTCATCGCTGAGGTCCAGGATCTCCGTGATGACCGACGAGGCCGGCATCAGCCGCGTGAGGATGGAGGAGCTCTCGGCCCAGATCGACGAGCTCAAGTCCGGCGCGGCGGAGGCTATGGAGGAGGAAAAGGGGATTCTGGACAGGATCCGGGAGATGAAGTCCTCCAAGATCGACTACTTCATGGACAGGATGCTGTCGGGCGAGATGGACATGGACGTCTGCGACGACCTGATAAGCGTGCTGAAGGTGGACCTGGTCATCCTGGACAGGCTGGCGGCCTCCCAGGGCCTAGAGGACGTCCCTTTCGCGGCGCAGCTGTCCCCGGCGGAGGCGGAGGCCTACGAGCGGTCTTTGACCGAGGACGAGGAGGAATTGGAAGAGGAGTTCAAGGGGCTTGTCGAGAAGGCTCTGGAATGATCATAGGTTCATTTCATGGGCGACTGAGGTCTTCTACGTCCCCGTTCTTTCTGCCTATTCGAGACAGATGCAGAAGACGCCCAGTGGAATTCAGGCTTCATGATGGATGACACAGATGCCCATCATCAAGCCTATTCTTACATTTTATATCCAATTCTCATCATTCTTAAATATCTGCTCACAGGATTCTGCATCATGACCGAGACATGCTACAACGGGCCGCTGACGATCTGCTCCGGAAGCCAGTACAGGATAAGGCTGGAGGGAAAGCTCAAGAAGCTTCTCGGAGAGAAGAGAATCATCGGCCCGCTGGAGATCCCTATCAGGAAGTGCATCGAGAGCGGCGCCATCGACGTGCGCAAAGGAGAAGTGCTTATCGAGATTTCTAGGTTCTGCGATGCCGCCTACACCCTGCCGGAGAGCGCGTCTCCGTCCGAGGAGACTATAAAGTCGTGGTCCGAAGTCATCGAAGCGCTCTGATTGCTGAAAGACGATTGCCGGGAGGGCAGCGTTCTCCCGGCTGAAGCAGTTTTGTTCCCTTATTTCAGGACACCAGATGCATCGATCCTCTGTATCCCAGGAAATAGCATCCTGCAAGGTTCGAGGCATCCGCCCAGATGGTTTTGCCGTTGTCATAGAATTGGATGCCTTGGAACGCGTTGTAGCCGACAGTTGATAGGTTTTTGGAGAACACTATGGAGGTTATGGCTGTGCAGTAGGAGAACGCGTACTGACCTATGCTGGTCACTCCGGAAAGGTCCAGCACTTTCAGCGATCCGCATCCGCTGAACGCATACCTGACTACCGACTTGACTTTCCATTCCTTTCCCATGAAGTCCACAGTGCTTGACAGCTTCACGGGGCATGAGCCGTGCACGAACCCTATGGCCGAGACAGTGCCCTTGGTCACCGACACGTACTTGTATGCAATGCCGTCCGCGACGAAGTACTCTCCGTCCGCCATTTTACCCAGCCTGAACAGCATTCCGTCCGTTCCATAGAACTCATACCCCGACATGTTATGTGCGGTGGAGCTGATAGCAGAGCCTTTCTGGCTGTAAATCTTGATGCCGTGGAATGCGTTCTGCCCTATGGACGTCACTGACGCGGGGATCGAGACATCTTCAATCGACCTGCACTCGCTGAACGCGCTTCTCCCTATCCATTTCACTCCATTCTCTATCATGAGGGCCTGGAGTCCGGAGCAGCCGTAGAACGCATAGTCCCCTACGGTTCCGATGCCGCCGGCCACCGTCAGTGAGGACAGCCCCCTGCAATATGAGAAGGCCTTGGCGCCTATTGCGGAGGCCCCTGAAAGGTCTAAATCGGCTAGTACCTGGCATCTGTAGAACGCATTGGACCCTATCCGGCAGCCGTGTCCTGTGAACGATACGGATTCGAGTCCGGAGCATTCGCTGAATGCGCTTTTGCCTATGACAACATCGTCTCCGGGTATCGACAGCTCCGTCATCCCGGTGCACCCGTAGAACGCGTATTCGCCTAGCGAGACCGACTCTGGCATCTCCAGTATCTTCAAGGAAGAGCATCTGGCGAAAGCCTTGCTCCCAACGCTTGTTGCTTGCCCAAAGTCGACCGAGACCAGCGTGGTGCATCCGTAGAACGCCTTCTCCCCCACAGAAGTGACGTCGTAAGTGCGGTCGCCGATCTTGACCGGGGATATCGACAGGCTTGCGAGAGCGGATTCGTATCCTATCAACGATGCTTCGCATGGACTGTTCGAAGTAATCCTGTAGACGAGCCCGTCTTCCGAGACAGCCTGGCCTACGGCGGGGAAATCACGGATAAGCACTTGGTTTCCGAGGCCTCTGAACGCATGTCCGGCCATCTCGTCAGTATACGGGTCCAGGACGGTGATGCCGCCGTAGTCTAGGAACGTGAGCCCCTTGAACGCGTCCTCTCCGATGGCCTCCAAGGTCATGGGCAGAGCTATGCTCTCCAAGGAAAGGCAGCCTTCGAACGACGAGCGACCTATTTCGACAGCGTCCGGCATATCGACAGCTGAAAGGGAGGAGCATCCGCGGAAAGCGAAATCGCCGACGTTCTTCACCCCGGGCATGCTGGCCCTTTCCAAGGACGTGCAGGACTCGAACGCTCCGGACGTGCCACAGTATTCCGAGCCCTTGTCGTCAGGAACCAGGGCCTGGATGGAAGACACGCCTTCCATTTCGACGGATTCCAGCGACGAGCATCCGAAGAAAGCGCCACCATCGATGTCTGTGACCGCGAGCGGGATCGCTACGTGCGTGACGGACGAGGCTACGGCGCAGGAGACCAGCCTGGTTCCGCTTATGAGGAGGATGCCGTCTGCGATGCCTTGGAAGTCTCCTTCGAAGCATTCAATGGATCCGCAATCGAAGAACGCGCCTGTCCCGACGTATTCGAGGCAGCCAGGTAAATAAACAGAGGATAATGAGCCGCAGCCGCAGTACGCCATATCGCCTATGCTCACAGCCCTCGACATCTCCACGCTCGCGAGGGAGGAGCACCCAGCGAAAGCGCATTTGCCTATGGTCTTCGCTTCAGGCATATCTGCTGACAGCAGCGAACCGCATCCGGAGAACGCATAGTCGCCTATCGAAGCCACCATGCCCATGGAAACGTCCTCCAAGGCAGAGCATCTGCTGAACGCCTCGTCGCCTACTGACGTCACGGAAGGCATCGATACGCTCGTGAGGGAGCCGCATTCGTAGAACGTCATGGTCCCAACGGAAGTCACAGATGCGGGCAATGAGATAGAACGGATGGACGAGCAGCCGTAGAACGCCTTCGAGGCTATGGATTCCACCGACGATGGCACAGTCACCGAATCGAGCCCAGACCCAGCGGCGAAAGAGACAAGATTCGTGCCGATGACGAGGAACACGCCGTCGACTATGCCATCGAAGTCGCCTTCGAATCCCACGAGAGACGTGCACTTGGAGAAGGCGCCCGTTCCAACGGAGGCCACCGACGAGGGGATGGATATGGACGTGAGCGAGGCGCAGCCGGAGAATGCATAGGCACCGATCTTGGCGAGCGAGGCAGGAAGCTCTACGTTGTTCAGCGAGGCGCAGCCGGAGAACGCCTTGGTGCCGATGACGGCGACCGACGACGGGATGTCTGCCGACGACAAGGAGGTGCATCCGGCGAATGCTTTGTTGCCGATGGTCTTGACAGGCCCCGGGATCGTTATGGATTTCAGTGACTTGCATCCGTAGAAGGCGCTGTCGCCGATGGAGGCCACGGATCCGGATATCTCGATGGTCGAAAGGGACCTGCATCCGTAGAAGGCGCCATCGCCTATGGAGGTCACCGGCCCCGACAAGGACGCGCTGGCGAGGGATGTGCAGGACCTGAACGCGTCGCTGCCGACACGCGTGACTCCGAAGCCGATAGACACCGACTTCACATTCTTCCCCCAGGGAGCCTGTGTTCCGCTGTAGCTCTTCATTACGCCGGTTCCGGAGATGGAGAGGCGTCCAGAGTCGTCGAGGGTCCAGTAAACTCCGTCCCCGCATGATCCGCGCGAATACGCATCCGAATCGTCCGAGAGAGCCGTCATTGCGGCCATCGAGACCAGCGCCACGAGGATAGCCGCGATAATGACGATACGCATCGCATCACGATGCCGGCAGGACAAGGCGTTGCTTGTTGTTTCGCTCATGCCACAGACATCCAACGTATGCCGTTAAGCCTTGTGCAGACGCATCGGGCTCTCGGCCGCGGGCATTTGCGTGAAAGGCCAGATTTGTTCGATGGTTATTTATAGGACACTTCAATAGGAAGGAGAGAGGCGAGCTTCATGGAAAGAGAGACAACCAGGTTCGAGAAGGCCAGGATCATCGGCGCAAGGGCGCTCCAGATATCCTGCGGTGCTCCCACTTTCGCCGATCCCGAGAAGATCAAAGGAATGCTGGACCCCATCGACATCGCCGAGGCCGAGTACGACGAGGATCTCATCCCGATCAGCGTCATCAGGAACTGAGGCTCTTCAAACTCCTTACGAACCCCTTACTTTTCTGCTTTTCTTCCCTATAGTCGTCGATATAGCCATGGAAAGCGCCAGCGACAGTGCTATGGAGGCGGTCCCGAAGACCAGGCCCTCCGAGACGCTATCTATCGGTATGTAATTGCCTTCTATCGGGCGGAACAGCCCGGAGACCAGCTTCAGGAAGAACACGTGGAACATCATTATCGACAGGGAGAACGCCCCGAGCACCGAAAGCGCCCTTCCGGCCGAGGGCAGGGCCTTGGCGATCCCCATGCAGAGCGCCATGAAGCAGAAAGCGCAGGCGAGGGTCCCGGGGACTATGAGGAACGACGAGAGCCCGCCGTGCCTGCCCAGGACCCCGTCCACGAAGTTGAAGCCTATAGGGAAGACCGCGCTCCACACGATGCCGAACGCCAGGGCCAGAACGGCCATCGCCCAGAGCCTCCGCGTCCCCATCCCCTTCTCCATCCTGCCCAGGAAGTCCACTCTGGCCAGGCGGGCGCCCATGAGCATGACCGCGGCGGTGGCGAAGGCCGTCTCGCAGGCGAACGGGAGGTGCACCGGTAGCATCCCGATGAGCACGGCCGACGCGGCGCACAGCAGGGCCATGGCGACGGCGGTCTTGACGGCGCTGTCCGAGACCCTGTCCACCAGGGCGTAGAACGGGACGCACGCAGCCAGGAAGACTATGAAGAAGTAGTACGAGGTGGAGACGTTGCACGGCCCTATCACGTGGAGGTGTCCCGGTTCCTCGAGCGTCCTGTCGCCTATGAGGGAATGGAGCAGCTCGTCCAGAAACTCTTCGAAGGGGACGCTGGCGGAAGTGGCGCAGACGAACAGCCACATGGCGAACGTCAGGACGACCGTGCACACGACGAAGGCGGGGACTATCTGCACAATCCTGCGCGACACGTTCTCCCGGAAGGTGCGCCCGGGCTTGTGGAGGTACCCGGAGATCATGAAGAACACGAAGAGCAGGGTGTACAGGAACTGGCCGAGGACGGCCACCGGGTCGGCGAGGAGCGAGCCCCCGTCAGGGACAGGCATGTCCTCGCCATGCACGACGGCGTGCTCCATGGCATGGCAGAACACTATCGCCACGATGCAGATGCCCTTGGCTATGTCCAGGGAGCGGATCCTGCTGGTGGATGGGGCCGTCATCCGCACCCCATGCGCAGAGGCGTTTATAACAGCGACCCAGAGAAGCCCCTTCGGACCTGGCGCAGGTAGCAGTCCGACCCCTCGAACGAACGTCCGCAGAGGCTCTCGGGCAGCTGCTCCAGCGCGTCGCCGTCCCTGTCCAGGAACACGATGCCGTAGAAGGCGCCTCCGCCGAGGGACCGCAGACCGGACGGGATCGACGCCCTGGACAGCGATATGCAGTCCGAGAAGGCTCCTCCGCCAATCCGCCAGACGCTCTCCGGGAGGTCTATCGACTCGAGGGACATGCACTTGAAGAACGCCCAGTCGTCTATCTCCGCCACGCCTTCGCATATCTCCGCCTTCATCAGAGAGGCGCAGTCCGAGAAGGCCCCCTTCCCGACCGTCCCGACGCCGGAAGGGACCCTGGCCTCCGCAAGGCTGGCGCATCCCGAGAACGCCCAGTCGCCGAGGAAGTCCAGGCTGTCCGGGATCCTGGCCGAGCCCAGGGAGAAGCAGTCCGAGAAGGCCTCCTCGCCGATGCACTCCAGCTCGCCGGGGAGGTCCAGGCGGCGCAGCGACAGGCAGCCGTAGAACGCCCTCCTGCCGACGAACCTGAGGCCGGAAGGCAGGAGCACCGACTCCAGCGCCGAGCACCCGCAGAAGGCGCCCTCGGCGATGTAGACGACGCTCTCCGGGAGCACGACGCAGGAGACGGGCATATCCTCGAAGGCGCCCCTGCCTATGCAGGACACCGGGAGCTCCTCCCCGCCTATCTCCACTCTCTCCGGTATCTCCGCCTCCCCGTCCGGGCAGCATCCCTTCACGAGGGTCACCGCCCCGTCCTCGAGGGCGAACTCCATGCCCTCGGCCTCGGCCGTCTCCATGCCCATGCGATGCCCCCTCCTTATTAATCCGCATCGCCTCGGAGGACGAAGGAGTGCCTCCGGCCGGTCTCGTTCGCTATGAGGTCCAAGGTTCCTTCCTCGATGTCGTACACCGAGCAGTGCCCCGTGTGCCACATGTCCACCACGCCCTTCCCGGCGAACCTAGCTATAGCGCGGTCTATGCGGGCCTCCATCCAGTCCTCCGCGGGCATGTCGACGGTGTAGTCCCCTTCGCCCTTGCGGGTGTAGTCGTTGTAGAACTCGCTGTACCAGAACGGCACCGTGGAGCGGTCGTACGTCCGGGAGTACCACGCCCTCCTGAGCGCGTCGAACATGCCGTCTCTGCCCTCTATCCCCGCGTAGGCGTCGGACAGCACCCTGTACCTCTCCAGCCCGTGGGAGTGGGGCTTGAGGTCCTTCCTCCCCGCCACCCCGGTGAGGTGGAAGTTGGACAGTATCCTGACGCCGTAGGTGACGCAGGTCCTCCCGCCTATGAACTCCACCACGGCCGAGCCTATGCCGTCCATCAGCATGTAGTGCATCTCGAAGCCGTCCATATGCCCTCTGGGAAGCGAGTGGACGTCCTTCTCTGACAGCAGCTCCACCGCCTCGTGGACGGATCCGGCGCGGTCCAGGAGGTAGCGGACGACCAGGGCCATGGACATCCTCTCCTTTCCAGGGTTGGAGGACTCCGTCTTGCCCCTGTCGCTCACCGTTATCCCGTTCACGCAGCAGGCGAAGCCCGCGTCGTTAACCCCGTCCATGGTCATGAAGGGCACGTAGGCGTACAGCTCCGAAGGCTCCCCGGAGTCCACGACCGAGGACGGGACCAGGGACGAGGACACCCCCAGGGTGGCATGGAAGCCGTCCCTGGCGGGGGTGTGGACGACGAAGTCCGCCTTGTCGCCGATCGCCCAGTCGTAGTTCCTTCCCAGGAGGCTCCCCTTGGAGACGGCGGAGCAGGAGGCTCCCCGGGGCGGGTTGGACGCGAAGTACCTCTCGGCCGCCGCATAGTCGTAGTCCCGGAACTACACCTCGTACAGGAGGTCGTCGACCTTGGTCACCGGTCCCATCAGGGGCGTCCTGCATCCGGTCATGCCCTTCTCGCTTCTCCCAGGGGCCTGTCCCAGAATATCTTCGCGTCGTGCTCCGAAGCGATCGAGTCGGCCTTCTCGCGGAAGCTGGAGAGGAGCTCCTCCTCCCTCTTCTTCGAGCGCCTTCCCGGAGCCTCGTACAGGTTCGTCTCCCAGCAGGCGTCGTACGACACGCGGAAGTCCTCCGGGTCCTCGTGAGGGAAGAAGCTCAGGGAGACGTAGTACTTTATGCGCCTGTCCCTTGACTCGGCCACCAGGGCCGCCTTGACCGCGCGGCGGGGGACGCCGTTCGCCTCGCATTCCGCCTCGAAGTACTGCATGTAGACGTCAATAGGATCCATGCGTCTGTATAACGCATGCCAGGACATTATTGTAGCGATTGGAGCCAGCGAGCCACCCTGAAGAACCCGGTCGCGTCCTGATAGCTTGGCTGATGTCTCCATGGCTAGCTCTTTAATGGCTCTATATGCAAATATGGATCACGACAGCGGACAACGTTCTAGTTCTTTGTACAAATAATTATAATTAAGTTATTACTGCAAATTCACTCAATTATTTGATGCATATAAGTAAATAATGTACCTTATCTATCAAAATAATACTTTATTGATAATAGACGGAACAGAGCCTCCTTTAACATCTATAATAGCGTTATTGGGAATTATTCATTTATTTATAACACCATAATTATATATAATATAATCAATCGCAACATGCCGTTTCATGCTCTTTCGAACATGGCGGCAAGGGGCGAAAGCCCTGAAGGAGGGTTTGAATGGCATTCGAGAACGAGACTCAGAAACTACATGATGCGCTTGTTTCATGCAAAGTACCCGAAATCTCCAAAGCAGTCGACGAGGCCCACGCCGCTGGCATGCCAGCCACCGAGATAATCAACACCCTCGGCGGAAGCATGTCCGAGGTCGGTGTCCTGTTCGAGAGGGGGAAGCTCTTCCTGCCTCACGTACTGTCGGCCGCGGCAGGAATGAAGAAAGCGATGGAAGCTCTCAACGACGAGCTCTCCGCAGGGAACTCCGGCGGCGACGTGAAGGCGTCCGCCGTCATGGGGACCGTCGAGGGCGACGTCCACGACATCGGCAAGTCGATCTGCTCCACCATGCTGCAGTGCGCCGGGTTTGACGTCCACGACCTCGGAAGGGACGTCCCTCTCGGGAAGTTCGTCGACGAGTGCAAGGCAGGATGCACGTTCTGCGGGATGTCCGCGCTCATGACCACCACCATGGTCCAGATGAAGACCGTCATAGACAACCTCAAGGAAGAGGGTATCCGCGACAAGGTCACCGTTATGGTGGGAGGCGCGCCCATCACCCAGGGATTCTGCGACAAGATAGGCGCGGACATCTACGGAGAGTCCGCATCCGAGACCACAAGGAAGGCCCAGGACGTCCTCGGAGCCTGAAACCGTTTTTTCTAAGAGGGAACAAAATGACTGAGTACTACACTAGGATGGGAGACGGCCGCAGGGTGACGATGACCAAAGAGCAGGTCATGACCGACATCCAGGCCGGAACCGCGGACGCCGCAGACATGGCGGGAATCCCCGCGCTCGACGCGAACGACATCGAGCACATGTGCGAGATCGTCATCGACCAGAGCAGGGTCGTCGGGGTCGAGCCCGGGCACGAGGTCGTCATGACCTACGACATCGGGCAGCTGGACTTCACCGGCGACAACGGGAACTCCGGGAACGGGGTCGACATGGGAAGGCTCGAAGCCGCGCTCCTTCATGAGAGGGCTCTCGGAGCCGACACCTTCGAGCTCTCGCACTCCGACTACTCGATCAAGCCCGTGAAGCCCGTCATCTCCATGGAGATGCAGGCGATGGAGGAGATCCAGTCCGAGATCATAGCCCCGTACTTCTACGGCGCGATGCCCAACATGGGTCTCTACTACGCTCCTGACGGCCCTTACGGGAACCCTGCGGACCTCATGAGGGAGTTCAAGATCGACGAGTCCATGGCCTCCTCCGAGGCCGCCGCGGACCATCTCGCGAGGGACATCGAGTTCGTCACCACCAGGCTCCAGGCGGCCGGGTCCGACGGTTTCAACTTCGACACCACCGGGTCCGCAGGTGACGCCGACTTCGTCGGTACTCTGAACGGCGTGAGGATCCTCAGGGAGCAGTGCCCCGAGGCCTACATCAACGTCGGAGCCGCCGGAGAGTCCGTCATGGGGATCCACGGCATGATGGAGTTCGACGGAGAGATCGCCGCAGGCCTCTACCCCCATCAGCAGTGCAAGCTCATCGCCAAGGCCGGAGCCAACGTCTTCGGAGCCGTGTGCAACACCAACACCTCCAGATCCCTCGCATGGAACCTCGGAAGGGCCGTCACCTTCATCAAGAAGGCCGTAGAGGACTCCCCCATACCCGTACACGTGGACATGGGGATGGGAGTCGGAGGGATACCCATGTTCGAGACCCCTCCCCTCGACGCGGTCGCCAGGTGCAACAAGGCCATGGTCGAGATCGCCAAAGTCGACGGCGTCTAGGTCGGGGTCGGGGACCCTCTCGGGATGGACATCCCCCACCTGGTGGCGTCCGGAATGGGCGGCATCAGGACCGCCGGAGACATGGTCGCCAGGATGATGTACGCCAAGAACATGAAGCTCGACGTGGCCAAGGAGTACGTCGCCAAGAAGCTCGGCGTCACCACGATGGACCTCGGCGACGAATGCGTCATGAGGGACCTCCGCGAGGAGCTCAAGATCGGGTCCGTCACCGGAATCCCCGGAGCGCCCCGCGGTATCCTCGCCAAGATGAACATCGAGGACATCCTCGACATCAAGATCAACAGCTGCGAGAAGTTCCGCGAGAAGCTCAGAAGATAAACAAAACCTCTCCAAACCTCTTTGCGGGTGGCGATCGGCCTTCGGTCGCCATCCTTTCTCCTCTTCGACCGCAATAGGATTCGCATGGAACGTCCTTGCTCGGTGTTATGCCATAATTTGTAAAAAAACAGAAGAAGTTTGAGGACGGGCCCGCAGGTCCGCCCTCTTGAATGCGCACTTCACTCGTCCGCGAAGTTGATCCCGCATGACATCTCGGGATGATGCTTGTGGTTCCACCACTGGATGGCCATCCAGCAAGGCACGTAGGCGAACGTGGCCGCTATGCCCACGAAGACGTACATCAGGCCCATGGTGATGTACACGTAGTAGAGCAGGCCCGGAATCATGAAGAAGAACTCGAAGATGGCCATGAACCATGCTCCGGCGTACCAGAAGCCTCCGACCCTGTAGACCCTCTCCACGTCCTTGAATCTGGGGTCCCTGCGGGACTTGATGAACGCGAGGCAGCACATCCCGAGGGCGATGGCGAATCCCAGCGCGGAAACGGCCAGGATCTGCGAGGCGGTGATCCCTGCGAGGATGATGACGAACCCGACGAAGGCCTCGAAGTACATGGCGTACATGGGGACCCCGTAGCTGTTGGTCTTGGAGAAGAGCAGGGGGAAGTTCCCGTCCTTGGCCATGATCTGGATGGTCCTGGCGGTCGCGAGGAAGGCGCTCTGGATGATCATGACCATCCCGGCTATGAGCAGGAAGACGGCGATCAGCCCGCCGATGTCCCCGAAGTCGGACTTGGCGATGGGTATGAGGGTGGATGCTCCCGCCTCCTCGATGCCGGCCTGGCCGAGGGTCCCGTACATGCAGAACGCAATGACGAAGTACATGAACAGGCACAGGAGGCCGCAGGCGGTCAGAGCCTTGGGGACGTCCTTCTCGGGCTGCTTGTACTCCGCGCCGTATGTGGCGGCGGACTCCCATCCGACGGCGCTCCACTGCGCGACGGTGAAACATCCGAGGATCATTAGGAGGGTGTCCCCGTCCCATGCCCAGGGGACCGTCTCGGTCAGATACCACGACTTGTTCTCCGGGATGAGCTCTCCGGTTATGTAGTCGAGGTTGAAGGTGCCGTTTATCAGGGGCACCAGGCAAATGATCAGTATGGGAATGATGGTGATGGCCGCGAGGATGAGCTGAACTTTGGCGCCTCCCTCGAGCCCTTTGCGCCCTGTGATAATGATGAACCCGTAGATGAGCGCACCGAGGAGGAGGTAGAACCCTGTGGCGGTGATCCCCTCGATGCCGAGCTCGAAGTAGTCGTTGATGTAGACACCGGTCATTATCGTGAAGATGGGGATGACCGGAACCCAGGTGGCGAAGTAGGCCCATGCTCCCAGAGACCCGATGACTCTGCCCGTGTTGATCTTCTTGTTCTTGTATTTCTCGTCGTCTCTGTAGATGTGCTGGATTGAGCCTCCGATACCTGCTACGCCGAAGGTGGCGCACATCTCTCCTAACGGGAGGTTGAGCAAGAAACCAGAAAGGACGGAGAACACCCAGATGAGGATGCTCATGGCCCACAGGCTCAGGGAAAGATCGCACAGGGACGGGACGATCAGGATCGGGATTCCCATAGCGATGATGAGACCCTGCTTCCAGTCTATCGTCCTGAGAAGCTCGTAGGTACCGCCTTGGGTACCGCTGCTTTCTGCGTCTGCCATTTGGTGACCTCTTCGCAAAGTGTTTCCACTGATGCTTAAAGGGGCATTGCAACATGGTATAAATTTGTTGACGTGTAAATGAAAATATTGACCAAACATGGTTTTATCGTCTATCAAAGTGGCCCATACAGCCATGTCCTGTTCGCCGAGACCCTTGACGTCGGCCAGCGCAGGAAGGGAGGCGGCGCGGGCCCCCCGCTACCCCAATTAGTTATAGCCAGAAGGCGATACATCGCGCAGAGGCGCCCGGCCCTCGACATGGCGCATGGGCGTCCGATGCGAGGAATTCTCATGAATCCAAGCTTTGTTAGCAACAGAAAAACAGAGGCCGTCCTGGTCCTCCTGGTAGCCTCCGTCGCCATTCTGGCGGCCGTCTCCCTGGCTGCGGAGTCTGACGCCGCCAGCGGAAACTGTGGAGAGAAGCTGACCTGGACCCTGGAAGGCGACAAGCTCACCATATCCGGCAGCGGCAGCATGTACGACTACACCGATACGTCCGCCCCGTGGGGCCCCGCCGTCGCCGAGCTAGTGGTGGAGGGCAAGCCGTACAACATCGGGAGGTATGCGTTCTCCGGATCCACCGCCCTGACGAGCATCAGCCTCGGCAGCGTCGAGGAGATAAGCGAGGGGGCCTTCTACGGCTGCACCGCGCTGACCTCCGTCACCATACCGAACAACGTGAAGTACATAAGCAACATGGCGTTCATGGAATGCACCGGCCTCAAGGACCTCGAGATCGGCGACAGGGTCATCTCCATAGGCGAGCAGGCGTTCTCCGGATGCACGTCGCTGGTCACGGCCTCCATCGGGAACTACGTCGAGACAATCGACGACGAGGCCTTCAGCGGCGATCACAACCTCGTCAGCGTCACCTTCGGGGACAGGGTGAAGTACATCGAGAGCAGGGCCTTCTACCGGTGCACGTCGCTCACCAGCCTCAGGTTCCCGGATTCGATCAGAGGCATCATGACCGAGGCCTTCAAGGACGACAGGCTCATCGAGTCCGTGTACTTCGGGACCGATCTGGTCGCGAAGAGCCCCGACTCGTTCACCGTGGAGTTCCAGGACAAGAACGGAAACGTGGTCACCAACCCGCTGCAGCTCGCAGGCCGCTTCTACAAGCAGGGCAGCATAAACAACGTCCTCGTGGAGACCGACCCCGAGCAGGACCAGAAGTGCGGGGACGACCTCACCTGGAGCATGAGCCGCGACAAGCTGACCATATCCGGGACCGGCGACATGTACGACTACGGGTCGTCCGACGCCCCCTGGGGCAGGACCGTGACGGAGATCGTGTTCGAAGGCACCCCCACCAGCATCGGGGAGAGGGCGTTCAGCAGGTGCCCCATCAGATCCCTGGCCGTCCCTGACTCGGTCACGGTCATCGGGGATGACGCGTTCAAGAACTGCGAGAGCCTCCAGTCGCTGAGCCTCGGGAGCTCGCTGAGGACGATCGGCGGCTACGCGTTCTCCGAATGCAAGTCCCTCACGTCCGTAGTGATCCCCGACTCTGTCAGGATCATAGACGACAGCGCGTTCTCGTACTGCTCCGCCCTCAGCTCACTCAAGCTGGGGAGCTCGGTGAGCACCATAGGGGACGGCGCCTTCAGCAACTGCCCCGCCTTGACCTCCGTGGACTTCCCGGACTCGGTCATCCGCATCTACGACATCGCGTTCAAGTACGACAACGCCATCAGGCACGTCTCCTTCGGCAGCGGGCTGGACCTGATCATAGACGACTCCTTCTCGGTCGAGTTCCAGGACAAGAACGGGAAGAAGGTCGTCTCTGCCAACGACCTCCGCGGACACACCTACGAGGGCGACTCCATGGTCCTTCGCGAGATAGCGTCGGAGCCGGTCCATCCCAGCGGGGTGAGCCTCGACAAGAAGTCCGCCACCATGCAAGTCGGCAAGAGCCTGAAGCTCACAGCCACCGTGTCTCCCGCCGGAGCCGACGACAAGTCCATAACCTGGTCGTCGGACAACACGAAGGTTGCCACCGTCGACAAGGACGGGAACGTGAAGGCCGTCTCCGAGGGGAAGGCCACCATAACCGTCACCACCAACGACGGCGGCAAGACCGACTCCTGCGCCGTCACGGTGACCGCGGCTCCCGCCCCCGGCCCCAGCCCTTCCGGCTCCGGGTCCGACAACACCATGCTGTACGTAGGGATCGCAGTGGCCATAGTGGTCCTGGCGCTCCTCGCCTTCCTGTTCATGAGGTCGCGCAGCAAGGTCTGATCCTTCCATGGGGCGGGGCCGTCCAGGCTTCGTCCCTAAACGCCTTTCATGCCTTATGAGGCGACGGCCCAGCCGTGCGTCCTTTTGACGATGGTGAACTTCGTCGGCTCAGGAAGGACTTGCACCTGCTGTAGAGGTCGTCGGTGGGCTGGAGGTCCGCCCATCCTTCCGGCGCGTCCTTGATGGCGAGACGGGTCCTCTCGGAGACTTTCCTGACGTCCTCGTCGAAGGTCTCCCTCTCGCCGATCCCGGTGTCGATCTTCAGTATGTGGCGGTAGTCTCCCAGGCTCAGGAGCCATCTCAGATAGCCGTCGCGGCCCGGCTCGATGCCGAGTGCCTCCCTCATCTCGTCGGTCAAGCTCTCCTCCGTGGCTGCCGTCTCAGCCTGGTCCGCGTTCATGAAGTCGTCGAAGTTGCTGGCCATCGCGGGGAACACGTAAAGGTGCCCGGTGAACTGCTTCTGCAGCTCGTTGTACTTGGGCCCTCCTGCGATGTTGATCCCGACGCAGTCGTGGCAGAGGCACCCGTTGCTGTCGCAGAACATCGCACCGGGCTTAAGGCCCTTCTCCTCGCACCACTTCGGGATGTTCCATTCGTAGCTGCCGCAGGTTCCGAGGTAGAAGCCTATGCCGTCGACAAAGGGCTGCATGTCCACGGCGTAATCCTCAACGGTGGACTTGAGGACGTCCGGCTTGGAGTGCAGCCCGAGGTCGACCGTCCTGACGAGGATGTTGAAGGCGCCCTCCACAGGGCTGTACCTCCAGCCTGCGACGTCGCTCCATTCCGTCGTCTCGTATGCGATGCCCGCCTTGTCCAGCTTCCTCTTCAGCGACGAGGCGCTGCCGTCCTCGACGATCGTTATATGTTTCTCCTCTGGGTCTTTGAGAAGGCTGTAGACTAGGTTGTCGTCCACCATGGGACAGAGGATGAGGCCGAGGACGCCGGATGTCATGAGCCCCTGACCGCCTTCTACAGATAAGTCGGTTTCCTCAAGACTCTCAGGAAAGGGGCTCTCCTGTGAACTCCTCCAGGAAGTCCTCCAGCGCCTCGCGGCTGCCCCTCTTGCGCCTCTCACCCATCACCCTCGATCTGAATGCCTTCTCGTAGGCTTCCTTCGCCTCCACGTACAGGATCTCGAGCCTGAAGGCGTCGTGCTCTCCGCAGTCGCGGACGCTGATCTTCCGGATGCGCGACGCGGCCTCGCGGCAAAAGGAGGCTCTGGCGCGGGCAGAAGCGGCGTATTCCTCCTCGCCCAGGCTAGCTAGCTCCCTCTCGAACGTATCCTCTATGCCCGCCATCCATCCGATATGCTCCTCCAGCTCTTCCAAGCCGGCGCACCTCGTGACGTAGGCGTTGGACAGGCACTCGGCCACGTCCCATGCCTTGAACAGGTGCTCCCCGACCCCTATCGGACGATTCGCCAGCCCGGAGATAAGGTCCTGGACGAGGTTCTTGTCCGGCCCCAGCCTGGCCGACATGTCGCGGGACAGGGCCACAGGGTCCTCCGGAACCGGGAAATACTCCCATTCTAGGTTCGCCACGACATGGTCGCAGTAGGCCCTCGGTATGTCCCTGTACAGCATCCATGCGCGGTCGTAGTCGGCATCCTGGAGGCACTTCCGCCACTCCTCGAAGGCGCCGTCCACGTCCTTCCCGTCCAGAAGCTCGAACCCGCGAACGTAGTCTGGGTCGTCGCATGCCAGTCCGCGAGGGGTGGGGCCTCTGCGCTCAGAGGCATCCATGCGATGGCCGCATCTACGACATATCTGTTCATTTTCAGACATATACTTGCCGCAGCCGGGGCAGACGATGACGTTGCGGAGGCTCATCCTTTTATCCCCTGGTACCTATCGCCCGAATCTACGTTCCGCGACTCATGCTTCTCGTAGTATCCGATGAGGCGGCCCTCGTCCCTTAGCGCCACCATGTAGACGTCCTTGTTCTCTTTCGGACTGTAGAAGGTATGCACGATGTTGTTGTTCTCGTCCGCCTCGAACCATTCCATGACCTTAGCTATCATCGTGCTCGAGCGAGCGGAATGGCAGTCCATGACGGATCTCCCGACCAGGAGGCTTCCGCCCCCGTCATAGTAGTGCTCTACCGCGGCCGGGTTCATGTAGACGATTTCATGGCTCGTGTCGCAGATGACGATCGGAGCCCTGTCCTGGTCTATGAGGCTCTTGAAGAACGGAAGAAGATCCATGTCCAAGAATCCGCATGCAATTATAATATGCTCACCACCGATGTGATTCACATAGTTCTAAAGGTAGCATGATTGTTTTAACCTAGTCGTTACACAAGTGTCTTTGTTAAATACCGAACACCTATGCTATAGGTCCATGGTCTCTAAGAACAGAACAGAGGACACCTACAGGATAATGGACGACGAACGCGAGTGCCCGGAGGTCGATCGCCTCGCGGTGCGCCGGATGCTTGAGGAATGCATCCCGGTGGCCAGCGAGCATTTCTCGGCCATAGGGTTCTCCTCGGATCGCAGCCCGTCCTACCTGATGAGTCTGGGCTTTATGGACTGGCCGTCGGACGGCGACGTCATCGAATCAGACAGAGGAAAGGTGATGTGCAGGGTCAGATACATGCTCAAGATCCCGGGAGGCATCAGCCCAGAGGTCTATGCCGTCCGCGAAGGGCTCAAGCTCTTCAAAAGCCACACCAGGGAGTATTTCGACGACGGCCCGAAAGGGGTCAGTGGGTTCGCGTCCATCGTGGTCCTCGTAGACCCTCCCGACGAGAGCCGCGGGACCTGCAAGGCGTACAGCCTGATGGCGCGCCGCGGGAACAGGAGCTACGCATGCACGTCAGGAGACTGCTTCCTGGACGTCCTCGTCGTCGCACCGGGGCCATCCAGGGACGGGAACGGCCGGAAGCTTACTAGGATGTTCGACCTGGTGTTCGGAAAGGAAGGGACATCGGCGAGGCCATCGACGATCTGGGCGAGGAATTCGGGGTGGTCCCGAACCAGAAGACGGCGATGAAGCTGGACTCCATGCACGCATACATGAAAGGCTATCAGGACGGAAGGGGCAGGAAGGACCCGGGCTTCGACTTCGGCGGCATCTTGGACAAGGCATGCTGGACGACAGAGCGTAACCTGCCCATCGACGGAGGGGATGGCGAGTCGAGCCGACGGCGACTCCAGAGCCTGGCTGGCGCGTTGTCGCAGGCCTATCGCCTCTGAGGGACTCATCGGTAACTGAATCATGCGACGAAGGTCGTAGAATTAGCAGCCTTCCGACACCGCCAGCCGACTGGCAAGGGGATTGATGCCAATAAGTACGAACCCGTACGATCCCCACATGTGCAGACCAATGCCCTTGATAGCAGGAACGCGTATTCCCTGCTCGGCTCGACAACAGCGCCCTTCGCCTCTGGTAATCGTCCTATAGGAGACGAACACGTCGGTCTGGCGGGTGGAGACGCCGTACAGGTGGACCTCGCCCCGCAGGCCCTCGTAGTAGCGCAGCCTCTCTATCTGGCCCAGGGCGCCTTCGGCCGACGCCCTCATCCCGCCGTCGTCGGTCCCCGGGGGCTCGTCCTTCAGCTCTATGACCGCGGACGGGCCCCTACCGTCGCGCGGAACCACGGCTATGTCGGCGTACCCCTTGCCGCCGCGGTACTCCGACCTAACGTAGTAGTCCGAGACGAGGCAGTTGAGGAGCCCCAGCATGAAGGCCTGGTAGTGCCTCTCGTCCCTTGTCACCTTGCCGTCGACGCTGGAGCCCAGCGCCCCCGAGAGCTCCTGTCCGAGATCCTCGGGCCGGCCCTCGAGTATCGCCCTCGCGACCCTGTTCATGCGGGAAGCCCTCCAGCGGCCGGACACCAGCTGCTCCAGGAGACCGCTCCTCACCTCCTTGTTGACCAGCCTGAGCGTCCACAGGCCGTTCCTGGGGCCCTCGGCCTTGAGGTATCCGGAGCCGGTGAGGAGGGAAAGCAGGCCTTCCATGCTGCCCAGGTCGGCGAATATGAGATTCATGCTCATCGGCGTCTCGACGAAGCCGTCGTTGTACAGGTCGGAGACGATCCTGAGTGCGTCCGGGCCGTTCATGCTAACGGACTCCAGTATCATGGACGGGTTCCCCTCGTTTATCCAGTACGTGTCGGCCACGAACCCCCTGCTGACGTAGTTCAGTATGCTCCAGGGGTTGTACACCTCCGCGTCCCCGAAGCGGTAGCCGTCGTACCACTCCCTGACCTCGCCCAGCCTGTCCGGGCGCCCGCAGTCCTCCAGGATCCTTGTGACTTCCGATTCGGTGAACCCGAACGACTCGTCGAAGTCCCGGCTGAATATGTTGTTGGCGTACAGGTTGTTCAGCCCGGAGAATATGCTCTCCTTGGCCACCTGCATAACTCCGGTCACGACGCCGAACAGCAGGTGCTCGTTGCTCTTGAGAGCGTTGGTCAGCAGCCCTCTTACGAATTGGACGATCTTCTTGTGCGAGGACTTGCCGTAGGAGCTGTTTATGGCGCTGTCGTACTCGTCTATTAAGACTATAGTCTTTCTGCCATGGTACGATTCCAGAGCCTCTGTCAGATCTTTTATGGACCTCTTCATGAGAGCCTCTGTAGAGCTTCCCGACTTGAGCTCGCTGAGCTTGCCGGCCATCTCGCTTCTGGACTCGAAGAGATATCCGAACTTTCTGCAAAGCTCGTGGGTGATCTCTCTGAAGTCGTTTATGAAATCTTCATAAGTGTCGGTTTCGAGGCCTTTGAGAGAGACCATGACAACCGGGAATCTGTTCATCATCTCCACAGACGCCCTGTCGGACATCACTTCCAGCCCTTCGAACCATCTGCGCCCGTCGTACTGCAGGTTGAAGAATGCGTCGATCATGCTGAGGTTCAGGCTCTTTCCGAACCTGCGGGGCCGGGTGAACAGGAACGCGCCGGTGCTCCTCCTGGACACTATCTCCGCGATGAGCGCGGTCTTGTCCACGTAGTAGCCGCCGTTATCGCGGATGCTCTTGAAATCGTCGTTCCCGATCGGAAGGTCCCGCATGGCTATGCCGACGCCTTCCACGATGATAGAACTATCTGTCTGTTTCGACAGATACGGCTTTCCAGCAATCGAATTCTATGGATAGAACCAGCTCAGGCTCTGGAGCGACGAGCGACGAGCGAGCCCTTCTCGTTCCGAGCTGCGGCCGAGCCCTCGTTCCTCCCCTTTCCTAGCGAAGAAACCCGCCAGAATCGCTCCAGAGATGTTGTGCCATACGCTGAATATTGCCCCAGGGACGGTGGCCATCGCGAGTGAAGGGAACGAGGTGGCCGCCAGGGACGTCGCCAGACCGGAGTTCTGCATGCCCACCTCGATAGACAGCGTCCTCCGTCTGGCTCCTTCCATGCCGGCGAGGACGGAGATTCCGTATCCAGCGGCGTATCCTGTCAGGTTATGGAGGATGACCACTGCGAAAACCGTGGCACCGCAGCTCACTATACGGTCCACCGAGTGGGATATCACGCACATCACGATGAGAGCGATGGCCGCCACAGAGATCAGCGGAAGCACCCCCGAAGCCCTGTCGGTGACCTCCGGGCGCAGGTATGTGATCGCGAAGCCCAGCACCAGCGGCGCCAGCACGACCTTGACCATCGACAGGAACATCCCGGCGGTGTCCACGTCTACAGACTCGTTGAGCGCCAGAAACACGAGGAAAGGAGTGACCAGAGGGGCCAGAAGGGTGTTCACTGCTGTCATCCCCACCGAAAGGGCCACGTCCCCCTTCGCGAAGTAGCTGATCACGTTGCTGGCGGTGCCGCCTGGGCAGCATCCCACCAGGATCACGCCAGCCATCAACCCTGCCTCCAGCCCAAAAGCGACCGACAGGGCGTAGGCGACGAGGGGCATGACGGTGAACTGGGCGATGCAGCCTATCAAGACGTCTCTCGGACGGGTGAAGACCACCTTGAAATCGGACAGCTTTATGGTCAGCCCCATGCCGAACATGACGATCATCAGGAGATAGTCTATCCAGCCGGTGCTTATCCATAGGCCAGTATCGGGAATCAGGAATGCCAGGAGGGCGGCTGCCAGAACGATCATCGCCATGTAGCGTCCGACAGGCTTCGCGATATCCATGTGCCGTCTACTGCTGGATGCTTTATTAATCTTAGTTCTGGACCTGCTCCTGGATGTTAGGGTCCCGGCGCCGAGATAGAGGACAGAGAACTATTAGAGGGTTTTGTAAGGGGATTCGGCCCGGCCCTGGATGGGACCGAGCCGGGATTGTTTCAGTCGGCCTCGCTGGGAGATCCTTCTGCCTTCTTGTTCCAGTCCGCCTCGCAGTTGTCCACGGCGTATTCCGCCTCGTCCTCGGTGAACTTCAGGCACAACAGGCGTTCTCTGAGGCCTTCCCTGGAGAGATTGGAGCCGCCGAGGCACTCGTTGGCCTTGTCGAGAGCCTCCTGGTCCCAGTCCGCCTCGCAGTTGTCCACGGCGTATTCCGCCTCGGCCTCGGTGAACTTCTTGTACAGAAGCTGGTCCGCCAGGCCTTCCTTGGAGAACGACATGGCCTCCAGATAGCTGTTGGCTATCTCCAGGGCCTCTTGCATCCAGTCCCCCGCGCATCTCTGGATGGCATATGCCGCCTCCTCCTCGGTGAACTTGTCGTACAGCAGCTGGGCGATCAGCCCCTCCTTGGAGAAAGGCGAGCTGTCCAGGTATTCCCGGGCGATCTTCAGGGCCTGCTCGTTCCAGTACGACTGGTCGCAGCCGCCGCAGACGATCTCGTGGGTGCACGAAGATCTGTGCTTGAGCATGTCCTTGATGCCCTTCTTGTAGAGGACGCTGGGGCTGACGACGGCCGCCGAATCGTCCAAAGCCTTCATCTCTGGCATGATGGTCAGCTCGGGCTTCTCGAACGCGTATATGGTCTCCCTGTAGTCGTCGAAGGCGAGCTCGGACAGGCTGTCCACGAACCGCCCCGAGCCGTCGCTCTCGGTGCTCCAGACGAATTCCGACGGCGCCTCGAATAGAGACAGGCTATCGGATGATATGTAAGCCTCCTGGCTAACAGGGGCCTCCAGGTTCCCGTCCATGGTCAGACTGTAGACATCGAACCCGTACGGCACGTCGCTGTTGTCGAAGAACAGCTTGTAGGATCCCTCCGAGAGAGTCCCTCCGACGACCCTTATGCGATACGATCCTTCGGAGATCGAGCAGGCGCCGCTGAGCACCACGTTCCCGTCGGAGTCGTATATGCAGTACTCGCATGACTGGCCGTCGCAGCCAGGTCCAGCGAACGCTCTGATCTCGTCGCCATCGAGACTGTTGTAATCGACCCTCACGATCCTGTTGCTGGACACGACCTGTTCCTTGAAGACGCTCAAGGCCTTATCCTCGCCATAGAAGGTCTTGCCCGAGAGGTTCTTCGCGGTAGCCTCCATGACGCTGCCGTCGGAGTGCCTGAACACCTGCTCGTCGAAAGCGCCGGCGCCGAGCTTCTTGATGACGTCGGGCATGGCTATGTGAACGATGGACGGGCAGGAGGCGAAGGCGCTGGTGCCCAAGGAGACCTCGTTCGTGTCGAAGTCTACGGCGGTCAGCTCGGTGCAGCCCTTGAAGGCGTAGGCGCCTATCTTGGTCACCGTGGACGGTATCGCTATCTCCTTGATAGGGGTCTTCGAGAACGTGTAGGAGCATATCCTCTCCAGGGATTCCCCGAGGGTGACGTTCTCGAGGCTGTAGCATCTGAAGAAGGCGTAGGAGCCGATGAGCGAGACCGAATCGGGTATGTCCACCGACTCTATCGTCCTGCAGGAGTAGAAGGCGTAGGCGCTGATCTTCTCCAGGCTGTCGCCGAAGGACACCTCCTTCATGTTCACGCAGTTCGCGAACGCCTTGACGCCTATGCTCCTTATGCTGTCCAGGTCTTTCGGGATGATGTACCTGCATCCGTAGAAAGCCTCCTTGCCGATCTCCTCGATGGAGGGCATGCTGATGGTGCGGATCTTCACGAAGTTCTTGAAGGCCTTGTCGCCTATGGCGGTCACCTTGAACTCGTATCCGTCGAAGACCAGGGATTCCGGAACCGTGATGTTCCTGAACTCCTTGGTCGGCCCTGCGACCTCCAGCTCTGCAGGGAGCGTCCCTATCACCCTGTAGGACATCTTGCCCTCGGAGTACTCCTTGTTCAGCACCGGGCCGGCCTGCCGCACCAGCTTCTTGTCCTTGCCCTCGTACTCGTACCCCTTCAGGGCCTTCAAGGTCGGCTTGAGCTCCTTCCCGTTCTTGTCCGCGAAGCTCACGCTGAAGGCGTTCTCGCCGAGCTTGGTCATGTAGGAGGGTATGGCGATCGAGGAAAGCCTCTCGCATCCGCTGAAGGCGTAGGATCCGATCGTCCTCATGGTCTTGGCTGAGCCCACGATGTCGACCTCGTGGAGCTTGGAGCACCCGCTGAAGGCACGGTCCCCTATGCTTTCGAGGGATGTTCCGCATTCCACAAGCACGAGCTCGGCGCATCCGGCGAAGGACTCCCTGCCTATCTCCGCTATGTCGCCCAGATCTGCCGTGGTTATCGTGACGCACCCGAAGAACGCCCTGTCTCCGATGGAGGAGACCCTCAGATCGATGCCATCAAGGGATACTTTGGCTGGGACCTCGAGGCTCGAGGATATCTTGTCGTATCCGACGAGCTGGGCCTCTTGTATTGACGTTACCTTGTACTTCAGCCCGTCGGCCGAGAACTCGTAGCCGACAGAAGGACCATCGGCAGCGTCTGACATTTCGGACGTCGGGAAAAGGAACGCTGCAGACATGACGATGACCGCCAGGGCGGCGATCAGAAGCATCAGCTTATCCTGCAGGTGTCCGTTTCCTCTATGGCAGGGTTGGGAAAGCATAGTCGCATCCTCCTAACGGAATGGTATAGCAATGGATGTTCATAACAAGTTCCGTTCCGTACTCATAAATGTAAATATCTGCGACGTGGTTTCTGTCATGGCTTTGTCGCCGGGATCAGTGCATGAATCATATAACTATTAAAAGTAAATGTGGTTGCTTAACAAGATTGAATATTATAGATAATATTGAAGCACTTTCCGTTAGATTATGAATAACCGTATTTAATAAAGGTGATAACGTTACAATTGATATAAATTTATGATACTATGAATTACATCGTTCTTGATTACAATCGTATCGATTTTTGGAAACATGATACTTTTAACCAATACAATACTGAATTTGGTTTATACTAATAAAATTAAGTTAATTGCTTAACTTACTTAATTAAATGCGTATCAATAAAACTCACAGAAAAAACGACGAAAATCGAGCGCAGGAGACTGAAAAATGGGATTTTTTAGAATAATTGCATTTTTGGAGTTAACACAATTAAACAGCCTGAAAAAGTGCATGAATAATTCAGCGACGGTCTCCCGAATGTTACCCTAACTTCTCGTGATTGAGGTTGTTTACCCACTACCTAACGATGAAAATCTATGTATTCGAGAGATACGAACGCAAAAGGCTCCGACAACGATCATTACCTCATTCTCTATGAGGAAAGGACAAAATCACAGATATGCAATAATTATTTTTAGTTACGTAAACAGCTTAACTATTTTTACTATTGCTTTGAACCAAGGTCTTTTTCCGATCCCGGGCACCGTTTTACGACTCTAAATCATCACAACGATATTGATTTGTTCCATCAATGCTATTAATAAAATCAGTAACGTATTTACATTAATTAATTAACATAATCTATGACTGAATCGCATGGAGCCTGAAAAGGACAATCTCTGACAAGCTATGGCATCGTATGCAGCATCCGCAAACGCAAACTACCCTAGTGAAGAATAATAATGTTGACGCATCCCGAACATGCAATTCAGCCTCTCCTCCTCGGCCATCTGCGCCCTCTCCAGCTCCCTGCGGTGCTGGTCCTTGAGCGCCCTGACCTTGTTGTCGTGCTTCGCTTTGACCTCCCCGACGCGCTTGGATATGATCTCGTCGATCATCCTCTGCTGGTCGTCGGTGAAGGCCGGCGGGGACTTCTCCTCCGCCTTGGGTGATGCCTCGCCCTGCGTCTGGGCGGGCTGTGGATTCGTATCGGATGTCTCGGCCACGGTTTACCCTCCGTTATGGTGATTCAACCAACATTAACGGCGTTTATAAGGGTTTTCACAGCGTTAATGACATGTGAAGAGAACCTATGCGTCGGATTTCGGACGCTGGTCGGAGAATCGCCCGGACGGAATGACAGAGAAGGGATGGAAGTGTCCGAGGTCGGACCGCTTCCGATCCAGAAATAACTCGATAGGAGCTGGGCATGACCCAGTCGTCGCCCTGCCACTCGAGGCCGAGCTTCTCCCAGATCTCGCGGGCCTGGGCGGGGGCGAGCTCGCCGAAGAAGTCCGAGCGCCACGGCTCGCCCTCCTCCTTGCGCAATGGGATGTAGTCCTGCGGATCGTACTGAAGCTCGCCTTTGAACGGCCTCGGTAGTCCGCGGTCGTCGAAGAACGCCATGGCCTCGTCCTCGGAGATCTCCTCAGGGCAGCCGAGATACGGGTAGCCCCAGTCTTCTTCGCGGGACTTCATAGCCTCGTCGACCTTGCCCCATCTGCCGATCTTCCAGCTTCCCCCGCTGGTGTACGGCATGCTGAACAGGGCTATCCTGTTTGCCCATTTGTATCCCTCTTCCTTCCCTTCGGGCAGGGGCGCTATCTCGAACATCGTGAACTCGCCTACGGGCATCGGGCTCCACATCCACGAACACGTGCTTAACCCCTTCGCAGTCCTTCATGCAGTCGTAGACCCGGGCGACAACACTCATGCGAACACGGCGGCCCTTCCATGATTATCAACCTGATGCACAAAGACATGATCGTTGCAAAGATGGAGCTATCGCCATCGACGTTCGAGCTGAGAAGAATATTCAACGTCAGTCAATCGCAGCATATGCCCCAAGGAACGTACAGGAAATCGTTCGTGATCAGATCGGAGTTCGAAAGATGGTGGAGGGACAGGAGGATCCCCTCCGAAGTCCAGGCTTGCCGAGCTGGTCAATCGCCTCGGGATGGATCTGGAAGAAGCGACAGCGATATCGAAATCCCTCAGACCAGTATTGAATCCGTCCTGCCGGAGATCGGGTTCTTTGGAAAGATGTGAACTTTTTTGACAGCGGGTTCTCAGAAGACGTGGGTGATGTGCTGTTCGGAAAGACTGGGGATAGATAGCGTCTTCTATGAGGTTATTTGGAGGACGGGTCGCCATACGGCATGTGCGAGGATTTCATCGGCAGGAGCACCGAGCTGGCGACCGCTAAGCGCATTATCGCTTCAGCTTCGAAGAAAGGAGACGGGTCCAGATACAGGGCTTTCGTCGATGTGTGCTCGGACCAGAGGCTCGATGCCATGCTTTTTCGGACAGGATGATCGTCCTCGATTACATAATAAGCAACACAGACCGCCATACCGGAATTTCGGCATTGTCCGTGATGCAGGGACGCTGGAATAGCTGTCGTAGGTTTATATTATGGGAATAGGATAAGGTCTGAAGAGACAGATGGCTTACGGTTTTTTCCGCAGAAGGAGACAGGATGGTCGCGCTCCCGTGGACATAGAGGATGGGATAGCCTACTACGGCAACGAGGAGACTGACGAGGCTTATCGCGAGGTCGAGGAGAAGATCCGTAGCGGCTACGATCCGAGAGGCGCCGCCAAAAAGCGTACAGTCTCACGCAGCACAAGAGCCGGAAAATTCGCCCTCGAAGAGACCCCTAGGTATCTCCGCGATAGGAAGGCTCTTGAGGCCGAGGGATATGACATGGACGATCTGGACTACGTCATATCAATGCTGATCAGGGGAGACAACCTCCCTAAAAGGTTCAAGAACTACAAACTCACGGGCAAGTATTCAGGGGCCATGGAGTGCCATATCGACTTTGATTGGATACTCGTATACAGATATTACTGCTCGAAGCTCGTCCTGTATGCTATCCGCACGGGGTCACACAAGAACGTGCTGGACATCTGATGAACACCATTTTTTTCTTGATTTTCACCTGAAATATTAGAACAGCCATCTGTCGAAAACAACAACTGTAATAATTGGCACCGATTAATACCCCTCAGCGTAGTATCCACAACCTCATGCTCAGCGGGAGAGGGCACAGGCATCTTCGCACTTTTTTCGGGAACGCCTGCGGTGGCCGAGGTTCCGGATCATGCTGTACCAGGAACAGCACTCCATGGGGAATGATTGCACAAAGATAGATTATTAATAGCAGGGGTAGCGATTGACCTATCACCTTGACGAGGGCCTGTAGCTGCGGAAGTCGGTGACTGGGTAGTTCGCTCCCATCTACGATTCCGGTTCCTCTCTAGCTTACGATTCTTCCACCGAGCGCATCCTTCTCAAAGATTATGCATACAAGCCTTTCAACGCATCCTTCGAAAAGCAGCTCTCTTTGGTCGAAGACCTGTCCTGGTTCGTCCGCGACAGGGTCGACGAGGGCACCGAGGAGATGCGCTATTTATTCGGCACCAGCAGAGGCTTCGTCTCCGATGAAAGAGCAGACACGATTCTGGAGCTGGTCTGAAACGCCGACAAGGTAGAGAGGCTCTCGAACAAGCTGAGCTGAGGTCGATGGCCGATCGGCCTATCCCGTCTCTGCACATGTTTCTTCTATGCATAACAGAAGCAAGCGATTCGATGGAACTTGCGGACAGTCCTTCCCTTCGAATCCAGGCACAGTTTTATTATCCTAGATTCAATCCGAACAACCATGGATCAATCTCTTATGGAATTGGTTTTCATACTCGACAGAAGCGGAAGTATGAGCGGTAAAGAAGACGATACCATAGGCGGTTTCAATTCCCTGATCGAAAAGCAGAAAGGGGAAGAGGGCGACGCTCTGGTGTCCGTAGTGCTTTTCGACGACCAGTACGAGGTCCTCTACAACAGAGTCTCCCTTAAGGACATCCCTGTGATGACCCGCAAAGAATACTTCGTAAGGGGTAGCACCGCGCTCCTCGATGCAATAGGAAAGACCGTGAACAACATAAAAGCTGTTCAGGACGGCACCGAAGAGGAGAAGAAACCTGGAAAGACCCTCTTCGTGATCATAACCGACGGCTACGAGAACTCCAGTCGCGAATACAGACGCGATGTCATAAAGAACCTCATAGAGACCCGCAAGAAGGAGGACTGGGAGTTCCTGTTCATCGGAGCCAACATCGATTCCGTGACCGAGGCCGCATCCTTGGGCATAGACGCCAGCCGCGCAGCCAATTTCTCCTGCGACGAAGTAGGAACGGACAGCATGTTCGCGGCCGTCGGTGCTGCAGTCAACTCGGCAAGGAGGAGCAAAGGCAAGCTGTCCGAATCCATCCCGATGGACTGGAGCAAGGACATAAAGAACTGAACACCAAGGGCTCCGGGATCTCCGGACGCCCGCTTTTCCTTTTACATTCTGTCGGTCTTTCGATAACCACAACCGGATGATTCTGAAAAAGATTACAATATTATTTTTATAAGTTTAAAATAAAACATTTAACAATAAATTGACAATAATGTTTTATCACAATCAATTACTATTTTGAAATGTTATGAAAAATGAAATCGCTCGGAATGATTTCGAGCTGTTTTACAAATAATATTTTAAAAGTCTTATTAAAAACATCAATCCAGCCTCATAGGTGACGATGAAGCCAGAGATCTAGTAAGGGAGGTTTTCGAAGAATCAGGGATACGCTCCAACCCTCTGGTGGGCGACTCCATGAGCAATTACGGCCTCCAGACCAACGATTTCTTCGTCGGATCGGTGGGACACTTATTCAACACCCCTGATGAAGATGCGAACCCGCCCAGAACGCATTACGTGTCCTACTTCCTGGACAAAATGGTGGAAGTTCCCTTCAGAGACTATCGCGGCAAGATTGACGTGAAGTCCGGAAATCACAGGCAACCCTGCTCGCTCGCACCTTGCGAGGAACAGGGCCACACATGCCATAGGCAAGACCTGCGGCGTTCTGACGCCCCTCACCCGAAGTGGCCAAAGCGGCATACTGACGATTGGGC
>JAFYAH010000058.1 GCA_017540825.1 Candidatus Methanomethylophilaceae archaeon
TGCATCACTGACGCTGGGACTTTGTTTCGTTCGTTTCACCAACTATCGTCACGAAGTCCCTCTTTTTAGAGTCTTTGAGCAAGATGTCTCGTTCTGGCGAGCGAGGCGTACGCCTCGCTCACGAACTGTGTGTTTAGTACATATGGGAAGGGCCCGATCGGCTCTTCTTGTAGAACACCAGGTACTTGCTGATCACGTAGTTCAGGACTATCTCCACGAACGAGGTCAGTATCTTGGCCGGGAAGCCGTCCACGCCGAACAGGCTCTGGTCCAGCCCCATGCCGTACAGGAGCGGGAACCCGAGTATGGCGACGACCCCGGTGAATATGCGGCCGCCTATGAACGAGACGAACTCCCTCCCCACGGTCTTGGTCTCCATGGAGCGGGCCTCGAACACATAGAGCTTGTTCATGGCGAAGGCGAACAGCACCCCCAGCACCCAGGAGACTATGTTGCTGACGTTGAGGTCGACCCCCAGGAGGACCAGGAGGGCGTAGGAGACCC
Source organism: Candidatus Methanomethylophilaceae archaeon (assembly GCA_017540825.1). Taxonomy (GTDB): domain Archaea; phylum Thermoplasmatota; class Thermoplasmata; order Methanomassiliicoccales; family Methanomethylophilaceae; genus Methanoprimaticola. Next base: position 505 of record JAFYAH010000058.1, read on the forward strand.
AGGTGACGACGACGTTGAGGCCGCCGAAGAACAGGTACCTCATGGCCTCCCCGTGGGCGCCGTAGAAGACCTTGTCTATCATGTCACGGAGGAATGCCATCGTCCGGGAAAAGAAGTAGGAACCGATAAAAAGGTATCTGTCAGGCTCCCGCGGCCGGCGCCCCTAGACTTTCACCTATTTATACGGCTAAGCGGTAGCATTCAATCACGATGAGCGGCGACAGAGGCCTTGTTATCCTGGCGGTGGCGGTCATAGCGCTGGTGCTGGCCGGCGAGATCGCCGCTTACGGGAACGTGTACTCCTACAGCGCCGAGGTCTCCGAGGACGGGTCCTACAAGGTAGGCTCCTCCGGCTCCCACGTGTACGACGTCGTCTCTTCCGACAACGGGCCGTACAGGAGCGTCAGGTCCCTCCTCGTCTACTTCGACGAAGGCTACGGAGGGGTCGTTCACGGCGTCACCGTCGAGGTCGGCGCCCGCGCCCTGGACGAGGGGTACTACATCTCGCAGCTGGAGAACAACCTGAGGTATCTCGGGTTCGAGGACGTGAAGAGGGTCGACGCTGGGTCGCTGGAAGCCGCCCTCTCCGGCAGCGACCCGTCCCTGACAGGCCTTGTGGTCCTCCACGGAGCCCTCCCGGACACCGTCTACAGCGGGTCCGAGGACGACAGAATCCTCTCGTGGATATCCTCCGGCGGGACCCTCTACTGGGCCGGAGAGGCCCTCGGGAAGTATATCGGGCACCCCGACGGGACGGCGACCCCTGCCCCTCCGGGCTACCAGAGCCTCTTCCTCGGCTCCGAATGCCTCCTCGACATGGAGGTCTTCCCCGACCCGGAGAAGAACCGCAACGTGGGCAGGGCCTACGACAAGATCACGGCCGACGGGTACTCGGACGCCCTCTGCCTGAAGAGCAACAACGTACTCTACGGCGTCAGGTCGTCCATGCTGGGCAGGGAGGCCCTCCTCACCGGGTACTCCGACGGGGACGCGTGCAGCATCGCCCTGGTCCAGTGCGGGTCCGGATGCGTCTGCGTCATGGGCGGGCTGTTCTCGAACTACCAGCGCATGGACCTCGCCGCGACGATAGCCGCCGGGATCGGCCCCTCCTCGTCCCTGACGGACGCCGCCCACGGGACGGTCTCCCGCGGAAGCTCGGAAGGGAAGGTCTCCGTGGGGGACGGCAACGTCAGCGTCCTCGTATACCTGGGAGGCCACTTCTCCGTGTACGGAAGGACGTTCTACTCGGAGGGGGTCTGAACGGACTGGAGGTTCTGGTCCAAACGCATGGCCGCGGTCCTGGCCGCCGGGATCGCGCTGAGGCTTGCCCTGTCGCTGGCGTTCAGCTACGACTACGACGTCCACCACTGGGCGATAGTCATGGCGAACATGGCGTCCGGGAACGACCTGTACGGCCTCTCCGGATACTTCTACACCCCCGTGTGGGGATACGTCCTGGGGTCGATGGAGCTGTTCCAGCAGCTCGTCCTGGGCGTCGGCGACTGGGGGACCAGGGTGGCGGACGCCCTCGTCCTCGAAAGCTACCCCGACTCGTGGATCTCCGCCTACGTGACCACCACGTCATTCGCCCTGTCGGTGAAGGGGCCCCTGTTCGCCGTGGACGCCGTAGTCATGTACCTGGTGCACAGGTGCGTCATGGACCTCACCGGGGACCGCCGCAAGGCCGAGACCGGAGCGGCGCTCTGGTTCCTCTGCCCCCTGACGATAGCCTCCCCCGCGGTCCAGGGGATGTTCGACGACATGTCCGCCATGCTGGTCCTCCTCACGGTGATGCTCGCCCTGAGGCGCAGGTACTTCCTGGGCGGATGCTCCATCGCGCTGGCGGCCCTGCTCAAGCTCTTCCCTGCGGCGCTGGTCCCCCTGCTGGTGGTCTTCATCCTCAGGAAGGAGGGGAGGGACGGCTTCCTGAGGCCTCTCGTTTCGGCGATAGCAGGAGGGCTGGCCACCTGCCTCGTGGTCTACATCCCCCAGATCCTCACCGGGACCGTCCGCGACTCCTTCAGCTTCATCCTGGACAGGGCATCCTCGACCGACCTGGTCGGGACGCTCACGGTCGGGACCTACGTGCTGATAGTGGTCCTGATCCTCGGGCTGGCGCTGGTCTACCTCCGCCGCGAGGAGCGCGACGAGGGCAGGCTGCTCGTGACGGCGACGATGATAGCCATCGGGATCGTGTTCCTGTGCCCGCCGGCCCCCCAGTACCTCGTCCTCCTGATCCCCTTCGTGGCGATCTACATGGCTCTGAACCCCGGGAAGCTCAGGGCGGCCTACGCGGTGATGTCCGTCGGAGGCCTGGCGTTCACCTTCCTGAACACGTTCTCGCTCATGCTGGGCGCGTCCTATTACCACGGGATCCCCGACATGGGCATGATACTGTCCTTCATGGCGGCGATAGGGCCGCACATGCGGTGGGTGTTCCTGGCGATGACGACCTTCCAGTACGTCGGCATACTGCTGATGATGCTGCACCTCCTGAGGGAGGACGTCATGGGGGTCCGCTCGGCCCTGGCCAAGGCCCTCAGGACGATAAGGTTCGGGCCACAGGGACGAATGCCGTCCGATGAAAACGAATGATAATGAAAAAATGAACAATATTGTACATTTTAATATAGGTTATATTTAAAGCAATATGGCCAAGTGAAAACGGACGATAATGAGAATCATGCCCAGAAAGGAACGTAGCTCTGGTTCCTGTGGTTCACGTCCGGGTCGAACACCTTTATCAGCCCCTTGTCGCAGCAGCTTTTCAGCAGACGGGATATGGCGACGGCCGAACGAGAATCCAGGCCGAACCTTGCCCTCAGGCTGGGATTCGTCATGCGGCCGCCGTTAGCATGCATGTAGCACGCATGCATATAGCAGGCCCATTGCCGGTCCTCCCTGCTCAGAAGAGGGAAGTCTATCCTGCTGAACGCTGTGACTCTAGTCGAGCTGGGATACGTCGACACACGAGGCGCAGGGAGGTTCCTGGACTCGCAGAGCTTTATGATCCTGTCCCAGCCCGATCCCATCTCCTCGCATAAGCCCATTCTGCGCATCATGCTCGGCAGATACTGGTTCCTTGACATGGGAGGCGAATCGATCAGCCTCTTAGGGTCTATCAGCATGGAACCGGGGTTAGTGAACTCTATGCGATCGTCGAAAAGCTCCACCGATACATACGAGGAAGCATCGGAAAGATCCTGGTGGATGAGCGCGTTGGCAAGGATCTCCCTGATCGCGTCCATCGGGAACGCCGTCTGCGACACCATGCGACCAGACTCGTCTATGTGCTGCGTAGCCGGAATCATGAGGGAGATGTCAGAAAGCACCTCTTCGAAGCATATTCCATATCCGGACCTCCTCTCGATCTGACGCTTTATGGTTCCGCGGTCTTTTCCTTCGTACTGCACTATGCGGACAGTCTTCCTCATGAGCGGATCGAACCTGTCCAGATCCTTCGAGAACAGCAGAGCCCCGAAGAAAGAGATGTCGTATCTTCCGTCAGGCTGCTTGGACAGGACACGGTTGCTGCACAGCAGATCCATGGCAGATGACGTGTGCATGGGGCGCGGAACGCCTATCCCTTTCACGAAGGCCTCGCAATCGATGACGTCCAGAACCTCGTGGGCCGTAAGGCCTCTGGCAATCGGACGGAGCTCCAGGCTTGTCTGATCCAGCTTCTCCCATACGTCCGCCTCGATCCGCTTGTTGCTGCTCAAAGGCTTCACATGGCTTTCTATTCTTATGTAAGGGATCTTATGGAAAGCAGCAGGAGAGCCGATAGGTGGGGAGACCGACATGACCACGACGTTCTTGCCGTCGATGCTCACCGCTGCGAACGAGAGCTCGAAATTGTCCGAAAGATTCTGGCGGAGCCAGTTGATAAGGTCCTCATTGCCCTTTTTCTGAGAACGAGGATCGAAAGTCGTACCGACTATATCGTGGGTGGAATCGTCGATCCCCCAGACCATGTACGCCTCCTTCCTGCCTTCCAGGAGAGAAGAGTTGGACAATGCGCTGGCCGTGCGACCTATCATCTCCGGGTCGTTCTTGTTGCCCTTGAACTCAACGCAAGAGGTCTCCAAGGGCGCAGAAGCCAGATTCTTGACCAAGCTGACATAGTCCATGCTTTTCGGACTGCGTGCCAAATAGATAATGGTTGGTCGTCAGATAGGCCGATGTTAAACCAGAGATAATGAAAAAATGAACAATATTGTACATTTTTATATATGCTATATTTAAAGCGATATGGCCAAGTGAAAACGGGCGATAATGAGAAACCTCCCTCCGCGAAGAAGAACCTAATTTATATCACATAGTTCTAACCGCGGTCCGGAGACAAGACGGATGCCCGGCACCTGCACGGTAGTCATACCGACCTACAACGAAGAGGACAACATCGTGAAGATGGCGAAGGCCCTCCGCGAATCGTACCCCGAATTCCGCGTCCTCTTCATGGACGACAACTCCAAGGACAGGAGCAAGGCTCTGATCGAGGAGCTGGGCGACCCGTACGTGAGATTCTTCGTCAGGAAGCCGGAGGAGCGCGGGCTGGCGGCATCGGTCATGCAGGGGTTCTGCATCTGCGGCACCGACTACTTCATCAACATGGACTGCGACTTCCAGCACCCCCTGTCCACCCTCGGCCCCATATACGAGAAGCTCGAGGCGGGGGACGACCTGGTCGTCGGCACGAGGACCAACCGCATGATCATGGGGTTCTCCAGGGGCCTGGGGTCCTGGGTCTTCAACATATGGTACGCCCTGGAGCTGAAGCTTCACGGGAAGCAGACCACCACCGACCTGATGAGCGGGCTGATGGGCGGCCGCACGGACGTTTTCAAGCCGATCATCGAGAAGAACTGGGACCAGATGGAGCTCACCGGCTGGAAGGTCCTGGCGGATCTGCTGAAATACAGCGACAGGAAGCTCAGGATCGGCAAGGTGGAGTACTCCTTCGAGAAGAGGGAGGAGGGCGAGAGCCACCTGAACGAGAAGGTCGTCATAACCTCGTTCCACCAGATGTGGGGCTTCGGGAAGCTGATGGCCAAGATGTACGCCAGGGTCAAGGGCGTCGACTACTACGCCATGTATCCTGGCGAGAAGAAGCGCCGAAGCCGACCTTTTTTCAATCCGGGGACACTGGTCGCATGAGCCTTGGGTCGGAGGACGAGACCACGGAGTTCGTGGACGGCATGGATCAGATGGACGAGGGGCTGAGGTCCATGGCGGCCATCCTGAACAGATACCACAAGGCCGTCGTCCTCATAGGCGTAGGCCACGACGGGAATCCGACCGGAGAAGATCTCGGCGACGAAGACCTGGAGGCCGTCCGCGAGAGCATAAGGTCCAAGATGAACACCGTCCCGGAGTTCTCGGCATCCATGGAGTCCGACGATGGCGGGAGGCGCTACATCCGCATATCCGCGACCGGGTACGACATCCCCTACTCCTACGACGGCTGGTTCCGCGTCAGGAGGTGCTGCGTGACGAGGTCGGGAGGCGTCGTCGTCAAGGAATGGAAGAGCCTGCTGACCTGCGGCATGAAACGGCATCGAGAGCCTGGGACGGTCCGGTCGCGCGCCCTGCGGGAGCCTGATGATATAGCGTCGCCTCTTGATCCCGTAATATGCGCAGGTCCTGTCGTCCGGGCCCGGGACGCACCTGGTGTCCATGCCGGCAGCCCCGATCCTCTCCATCAGCTGGAGGTCGGTCAGGAGGTTGACCATCTCGAACTCCTCCCTCATCGCCTCGTCGACCTCGTCCGAGAAATGGACGCCGGCGGTCATGCACAGGACGCCTCCGCTCCTCAGGACCCTGCATATCTCCGACAGTCCTTTCCCGAGGTCCGGCCAGAAGAAGTGGCTGGCGTTGGTGACCGCGAGGTCGAACGTCCCGTCCGGGAACGGGAGGTCCGACACGTCGCCGACCTGGAACCTCATGCGGCCCTGGTCCACGAGGTCCTTGTTGGACTCCGAGGCGAACTCTATGGCCAGCTCCGATATGTCTATGCCGTCGCATTCGGAGCCTGGATACGCCTCCGCGGCCATCCTCGAGAACACGCCTCCTCCGCACCCTATGTCCAGGATCCTCCTCGGGCTGATCTCGGGGAGGTTGTCCAGCCCCCACCGTATCTGCTCCCTGTGGCCGTCGTTCATCTCCTCCAGAGTCTTCCTTCCATCCTCGCCGTGGGGGCGGCTGCACTGGCAGACCATCTCACATCCCCCAGAACGGCTCGGACTTCCTCTTGATGGCCACCGTCTCGTCCAGGGCCATCCTCTCGTCGTCGTTGAGGTCTATGTCGGGGAACTGCTTGAATGCGGACTCTATCAGGTCCACGTACAGGACGTCCTCCTCGTTGATCTGCCTGCCCACCGTGGCCCCCTCTATGGCGACGGCTATCTCCTCGCCCTGGTTGGCCTCCTTGAGGGCGTCCTCGCCCGTGTGGATGCTCTTTATCTTCCCGATCTCGCGCCCGTCCGTCCCGATGAGCTTCTCCCCGGGCCTTATCCTGCCGGCCAGGACCCTCACGCCGACGATGGCGGGCTTGCTGGCGCGGAACGTGCAGTTGGGAAGGATCTTGAACTTGGCGGGGAACGCGAACTCCGACCTCTTGTCGGTCTCGGTCTTCTTCTTGCTGTCGTCCACCCACTCCACGTAGTCGTCGACCAGCTGGTAGATGATCTGGCTGGTCATGACCTTCATCTCCTCGTGGTTGGCCAGCTCCGCCTCGGCGTCCTTGGACATGGTGACGTTGAACCCCAGGATGACGCTGTTCTTCTTGTCGCCGTACGCCGTCTCGACGATGTCCCTGCGGGTGATCTCGCCGACCCCGTACTTCCTGATGGGGATGTTGTTCGCCTTGGCCTCGAAGGCGAGCGCCTCCAGGGACCCGACGGCGTCCGCCTTGATGGTGATCCCCTTCTCCTGGGTCTCGATCTTGATGCTGAGCTCCTCCTTTATGGCGTTGACAGCGGGGTCGTTGGCGTTCTTCACCACCACCAGGGGCGCCCCGGCGATGACCCCGTCGCAGCTCTGGCATGAGATCTTCACCCCTGCAGCCGCGTGGAGCTCCTTCATGGAGTCGAACCTGTCCCGGGGGTCCCTTATCTCGTCCAGCGGCTTGGGCTTCAGGATCGCCCTCACCTTGGTCACCAGGGGCTCCCCGCGGGTGCCTATGGCCACCGTGTCCCCTTTCTTCAGCGTCCCGGAGTAGAGGATCATGTCCAGGGTCTTCCCGAGCCCGCGCTCCTCCTTGATCTCCAGGATGGTCCCCTTCCCGGGCCCCTCGCCCTTCTCCAGCTGGCTCTCGAGGAAGCGCTGGGCCAGGCCTATCAGCACCAGGAGCAGGTCCGGTATCCCCTCGCCCTCCTTGGCGCTTATGGGGACCAGGGCGACCGCCTTGGTGAAGTCGTCTATCCTGTCGTACCTGTCGGCGGATATGCCGTTCTCGGACAGCTGGGCTATCACGGTGTAGAGCTTGTCGTTGAACGCGTTCAGGGTGTGCTCCTGCTGCGCTTTCTCGGCCAGGACGAACGGCCTCCCGTCCTGGCTCTGCCACCCCTGGATGGTGTCCACCTTGTTCAGGGCTATGACGAAGGGGGTCTTGTACTGCTTCAGGATGTTGATCGACTCTATGGTCTGCGGCATTATCCCTTCTTTTATATCTATCACTAGCACCGCCAGGTCGGCCAGCGAGCCTCCCCTCGCGCGGAGCGTGATGAAGGAGTGATGCCCCGGCGTGTCGATGAAGAGCAGCCCCGGCACTCCGAACTTCTTGTTGCCGATCAGCGGCTTGCAGACCTTGTATATGTGGTCTATAGGCACCTCCGTGGCGCCGATGTGCTGGGTTATGGCCCCGGCCTCCCTGGCCTGGACCGAAGTCCCTCTGATACGGTCTAGAAGCTTGGTCTTGCCGTGGTCGACATGGCCGAGAACGCTGACGACGGGTTGCCTTATAGCCATAGAGCTCACCTGAACAACGTTGGATATGTGATTATGGTTGATAGTATTTTTCGGTGAAGAACAGCCAGCGGATCGAGCGCCTATAGGGAACCGGCATCCGTTCGCGTGCGTGCACGGTGCCGTCTTTATCAGGTCTCGAGGGTGCTCCGGAAAACATGGACAGGAGCAGAGGGGCGGAGCCGAGGTTCGACCAGCAGTTCAAGACCCTCATGACCAATCCGAAGGTCCTGTCCAGGATCGTCGGAGCGTTCGTCCCGAAGCTGCGGGGCCTTGGCGCCAGCGAGTTGCTACGCATGTGGTCCGAGGGCGAGATAGTGCAGATGAGCTCAGAGATGGTCTCCGCAGAGTCTGGGCCCCTGTTCCCGGACCTTCTCTTCAAAATCCTTGTTCCCGGAGAAGAATGGGTATAGCTAGACATCGAAGGCCAGCTGTACTGCGGATCCGACAGCGTCCTCCTCAGGAGAGGCGTCGTGTATATGGCGAGAACAGCTGAAAACCAGGCCAGGTCCCCTATGTGGAAGGACCCTGCGAGCTTCTGCAAGATATAGCTCGCATGGGTTGTGTACAACCCTCCCGAAGGCAGGCTCAACAGAGTGGCGAGATATCGTTTCGAAGGCGGCGACAAGACGTCCATCGAAGACGCGGGCCTCCTCGAGATGGCCATCATGAACACTGGCTTCCCCGACGAAGCCGAATCCGACGAGATGATGGGCCTGGATGCGCTTTTCTACATCAAGCTGGATTCCGAGGAGAGGGAGAGAACTGCAAAGAAAATAGTTAAGTCGAGCATAGAGGATTTGATCGGGAGGAAGGACGGAAGGATGTTCTGGAGCATGGACGAGGAATACAAGAGCCACTGGAAGGAGATAGGGAAGGAAGAAGAGCGTGCTAGGGCCGTCTCCATGTTCGCAGACACCGTCATGCAGCTCATGTCACGCTCAGGCTTTTCCTTAGAGGAGGCGCTGTCTTTAGTCCCGGAAGATATTCGCGATGAAGTGGAGAAATCCGTCGAACATCGCTTGCACATGGAACCCTGACCTGTCAAAAACAGGACGAAGACCCCCATAAGCGAGCAATATGGCATGCCTGCGTGAGAAGCCAGGACGTTGAATTGAAAGCCGGCGAGACGTCGGACGTGATAAGAGCCATCCACCGGCCGATCTGCCGATGGATGTCAAAAGGTTTGATGGACAGTCAGCTCACTCGTAGATCCACTTGTCGAGGGTCCTGTCGTAGGAGACGAGCTCCTCGGGCCTGAAGAAGATGGAGATCTCCCTCTTGGCGGAGTCGGTGGAGTCGGAGCCGTGGATGATGTTGCATCCGGTGACCATGGCGTAGTCGCCGCGGATGGTTCCGGGAGCGGACTCGCTGGGCTTGGTCTTGCCCATGAGGTTCCTGCAGACCGCGACCGCGTCCTCGCCCTCGAGCACCATCGCGAAGACGGGGCCGGAGGTTATGTAGTTGATCAGGGAGGGGAAGAAGGGCTTGCCCTTGTGCTCGCCGTAGTGCTTCTCAGCGGTCTCCTTGGAGATGACCATGAGCTTGACGGCGACGATCTTGAGGCCTTTCTTCTCGAAGCGGGAGAGGATCTCCCCGCAGAGCCCGCGCTGGACTCCGTCAGGCTTGACCATGAGGTAGGTCTGCTCTATGGCCATGGCGCTCACTCCTTCTTCTCGGCCGCCTTGAGCCTGGCCGCCTTCTCCTCGGCTGCCTTCTTGGTCCAGGCGGTGGTCCTTGCGACCCTCTTGAGCTCGATCATGTTCTTGTAGCACTTGTTCTTGTCGAAGAGGAGGACAGTGCCGTCCTTCTTCACGAACATCTTGCCGGTTCCGGGCTCGATGGGAGCTCCGCAGAACGAACAGACTTTGGAATAATCTACCATCGGAAATCACCTCATCCCGAGCTTTCTGGCTTCTCTGGAGGTCTCTCTGAGCATGAGGATGTCGCCCATCCTGACGGGGCCCATGATGTTCCTGGTGATGATCCTTCCCTTGTCGCGGCCGTCCAGAACGCGGACCTTGACCTGCGTAGCCTCTCCGGTCATGCCGGTCCTGCCGATGATCTCGACGACCTCGGAGGGGATGCTGTCAGTGTCGACCATTCAGCTCACCTCAGTTCTTGAGGGCTTTCACTGCCTGGGCGATCTCGTCGCAGAGGGCCTTTCCCTTTCCGACGTCGAGGATGGCGACGGAGGCTGCGGGCTTGTTGAGTCCGATGGCCTTTCCGAGCTCGGCCTTGCTGGGGACATAGACGTAGGGGACGTTTCTCTCGTCGCAGAGGGCGGGCACGTGGGCCAGGATCTCCGGGGGCTCGACGTCGACGGCCATGATGACCATGGCGGCCGCGCCGCGCTCGACGACCTTGGTTACCTCGTTGGTTCCCTTCTTGACCTTTCCGCTGTCCTTGGCGGCCTCGGCGAGGGAGTACGCTTTGTCAGAAAGCTCCTTGGGGGTGTCAAACTTAACGAATACAGACATTTCAATTACCTCGTTCCAGCGCTCAACGCGCCGTCATCATTCATCGGCTCTGAGAGCGACCGCTCTATCTATTGATACTATTTAACGATGACCGATGGCGCCGAGACGGGCCATAAGGAAATCGAAAGCCACGACATTTCAGCATGGCCGTCGTCCCCTGCTCCTGGAGACGAACCTGACCAGCCTGGGGTGCAGATGCAGCGCCTCCACCATGGACTCGGGGGTGCGGCGGACCATGTAGCGCTGGAGGGCCAGCGACGTGACGAACGACGCCACGGTGTTGCATACCATGTCGCGGGCGGTGTCCATCGGGTTGTACTGCATCCTCGTGCCGGTCAGGACGTCGACCACGTTCTCCAGGAACTCCCAGTACACGCTGAACCCGAGCATTATCAGCGCCACGAACACCGCCAGGGACATCCCCGTGAAGCGGACCCTCTCGTCCAGGACCTGGTAGCACATGAGCGCCAGGAACACGCACACGGTCACGACCACCGAGGAGAGCGTATGGGTTATCGTGTCGTAGAAGTAGAGCTGGTCGTACGAGAAGTAGAGCACGCCGAGCGAGTGCATGCAGACGGAGAACACTATGAGCAGGGTGAACGGGCCGGGGAGGGTCAGGGCGCCGGCGCGCTTGAGGACGACCGGCACCATGCATATCGCGGCGCACACCAGGGCGGTGTTGAACTCGTACCCCCTGGAGAAGCCCCCCAGGCGGGAATGGGCGCAGAGGGCCAGGATCAGGACGCTGGCAGCGACGCACGCGACCTCGTCGTAGGACGGCCTCCTCACGGCATCTCCTCCCACAGCGCCTCCCTGGGCCTCCTCAGGACCAGCAGGCGCCCTGCGAGAACGAAGAAAAGGGTGGAGATGACGGTGACTATCGGCGAGGCCATCATCAGGCCGTTCATGAACTTCCCCTCGGGCAGGCTGGCCAGGTCGGACTCGGTCACCGGGTACCCGGATAGCCACATCCATCCGTACTCGTAGAACATGCAGAACGTGGACACGCCGAGGCTGGCCATCATCGCGAACACCAGCATCCAGGACCTGCTGACGGTTATGATCCCGGACGCGTTGGCCACGACAAGCACGGCGAAACCGGATATGAACCCCTGGAGCGCCATGCCGAACGACGACACGTACGTGAACAGGGAGACGTCGTTCAGGGCGATGGACCCGTCGGAGAACCAGGGGACCGACATGTCGGCAGCCACCAGCGCCAGCTGGAGGACGGAAGGGACCATGGTCCAGGCGACCAGGGCGGAGCTGGCGGCCCTGTCGGAGCGGACAAGCGCGGGGAACGCCAGAGAAAGCAGCGCGAACCCGGAGACCGCTATCCAGAAATAGTCCTCCCTGGCGCACGACGCCAGAGCCACCATGACGGATAGCGTCGCCGACGCGAACACCAGGGCTCTTCTGCTGACCATGGGATGCTAAGACTTGGACAGCGTTATAACCGTGTCGATTGCCGCAGGCGGAAAATCGCCCGAACAAACGTTATATCGGCACTCCGCATCACACAAGCATGCGCATAGCCATGGTGACCGACAGCTACTATCCCACGAAGGACGGTGTGGTCACGTCGGTCTCCATAACCAAGAGGGCGCTGGAGGAGAAGGGGCACGAGGTGTTCGTAGTGGCCCCCGACCCCGGGGAGAAAGACCGCATCGAAGGCGTCATCTACATCGGGTCGGTCAGGTTCAGGTCCTACGCCGGATACTTCGTGCCGATCATGCCGTCGACGGCCCTCAGGAAGCTGGAGAGGCTCCGGATAGACGTCATACACATCCATGGCGTCGCCGTGATGGCCCTCAGGGGCCTGGTGTACAGCCGCCAGCTCGGCGTCCCCGCCGTCATGACGTTCCACACCATGGTGGGGGACGTGCTCAGGTTCTACAGCCCCGTCAGTCTGGACGCGGGCTTCCTGGAGAGGATGGCCTGGAAGTACATGCGCGGGATGATAAAGAGGATGGACGCCGTCGTGGTGCCCACTCCCAGCATAGCGAAGGAGCTGTCCTCGCTGTCGAAGCCGAAGAGGATGGAGTGCATCCCCACCGGGACGGACGTGGAGCGCTTCCATCCCGGGGTCGACGGGACCGCGTTCCGCAGGGAGCACGGCCTAGAAGGGAAGGTGGTAGCCTCCGTGGGAAGGCTCTCGTTCGAGAAGAACATCGACCTGGTCATAAGGGCGATGAGGGACGTGGACGCCACGCTGCTGATAGTCGGCGACGGCCCCAGCAGGCCCAGCCTGGAGGCCCTGGCGAAGGAGGTCGGCATGGAGGACAGGGTGGTGTTCACGGGATACATCGACAACAGGGACGTCGTAAGCGCCTACGCCGCCTCGGACATGCTTGTGTCCGCCTCCAGGTTCGAGACCCAGGGCCTGTCGGTGCTGGAGGCAATGGCCTCCGGGATCCCGGTGGCATGCTGCGACGCCAGGGCGTTCCACGACATAATAGAGGACGGCGTGAACGGGTTCCTGTTCCAAGGCGAGGAGGACTGCGCCGACGCGATAAGGAGGTGCCTGGAGGCATCCGACGAGGTCAGGCGCAACTCCCTGGCGACCGCCCTGGAGAACTCCGAGGACGCCGCCTCGCAGCGCCTGGTGCGCCTCTACGAGGACCTTATAGCCGGGAGGAGAGGGTCCGGATGAACATATCCGAGTTCATATACAGCCTGTTCGGCGACCAGGGGGACGCCGGCGTCCTGCTCTGCATATTCCTCATATTCCTGATAGACGCCCTCATATTCCCGGCGCTGCCCGAGGTGTTCTTCATCCTGGGCTACGACTACAGCCCCACCCCTGTCTTCGGGTGCCTCCTGGTCCTCATGGCGGTCCTCGCCGAGCTCGTGGGCATATTCTCGCTGTACTTCATCGTCAAGCACATACGGATACCGAAGAAGATATCGAAGATAGTGGAGAAGTACGTGGGGTTCCTGCTGGTGAACGACGAGCGGGTGATGCTGGTCAACAGGGTCGCCCCCATGATCCCGTTCGCCGGCGCCTTCATAGCCATCATAGACACGTGGGACCCCAAGAAATGCGCCGCGTACATCGTGGTGGGCTGCGTCCTCAAGTACGGCCTTATCCTGCTGGCCAGCAGCTTCTTCTACAGCTACTTCAGCGGGGAGATGGCCCTGAGGGTCACCATGACGCTGGTCGTCGTCATACTGGCCCTGAGCATGGCGGCGTCGTACTACCGCAAGAAGAAGGCAGGGATAGAGCAATGAGGTTCGTCGACGTCAACCCGTTCTTCTTCCCGTACAAGGGAGGCATCGAGAGGCGCATGGACGACCTGGCGAAGCGCCTGGCGGAGAGGGGGCACGAGGTCACCATACTCACCGCCCGCCTGCCCGGGACCGCCGAGGAGGAGGTCGCCGAGTCGGGATACCGCATAGTCCGCGTGAAGTCCAGGTTCCTGAACGTCTACAACCCCCCTTACGTGTCGTCCTCCGGGGTGCTGGAGGCGCTGAAGTCCCTGGACGCGGACGTGGTCAACTACAACTACCGCTGGGCCCCCTCCTGGAACAAGGACCTGGCGAGGTACAGGGGGCCGAAGCTGTTCACCGTCCACAACATGTGGAACGAGGGCATAGGGCTCCAGGCTAAGGCGTCCAGCATCAACGACAGGAGGTTCATGAAGAACGTGCTGCCGTCGTTCGGCCACATCGTGTGCGTCAGCAGGCACGTCCAGGACGCCACGGTGGCCCTGGGGTACCCCAGGGAGATGACGTCCTTCGTGCCCTGCTGCCTTTCGGAGGAGCCTGCCCCGAACGAGTCTCCGGAAGGGGACTACATCCTCTCTCTGGGCCGCATAGTCAAGACGAAGGGCCTGAGGTACATGGTGGAGGCCATGAAGGACGTGGACTCCAAGCTGGTCATATGCGGGAAGGGGCCGGAGACGAAGAGGCTGCAGAGGCAGATCGCCTCCTCAGGCCTCCAGGACAAGGTCGAGATGCGCGGGTTCGTCTCGGAGGAGGAGAAGAGCAGGCTGATGGACGGATGCAGGCTGTTCGTGATGCCGTCCCTCTTCGAGTCCTTCGGGCTCGCGGCCATAGAGCTCATGTCCCACGGGCGCCCCATCGTGTGCACGAACGTCAACGGCCTCCCGGACACGGTAGGGGACGGGGGCATCACGGTGGACCCTGCGGACCCCAAGGCCCTGGCCGAGGCCATGAACAGGCTCCTGGGGGACGAGGATCTCCGCAAGGACATGGGAAGGAAGGCCCTGGAGCATGCCAGGTCGTACTCCTACGACAGGTTCATCGGGAAGTACGAGGGCATACTGGAGGCCGTGGCCAAAGGCGAGACGCCGGATCCGGACTGATCGCAAGCCGGAGCGCCGAGAGCAGATGCTTCGAGCCAGGCACGTCGCGTGCGTGCACGGGAAGCCCTTATCCGCCATTCCAAGCGGTCGTTCGTCCATGGCGATGGAGAGAGGCCCTGCCAGAGGGAGGACTGCGGAAGAGAAGGCCGGCAATGGGCCCTGGAAATCCTCAGCGAAGCCTGAATGGAGGCTCGGGAGGTGAAAGGCGAAGCGAAGCTGTTCCTGAGGATGGACGAAACGAGGAACCCAGGCAGGAGGATGAGGGGAGAGACCCACTACATCATGGCCGGGTGCCTGACAGACGACATCGAATCGTTCGAGCACGTCACCGAGAGGTACGGCCTCGGAAAAGAGCTGAAGTTCCACGACCATCCGTGGCTGAGGGACGAGATACTGGAAGATGCCAAGCCGTTCGTGAACACGGTCTACTACGTCCAGTTCTCAAAGAGGAGGACCCTCTGGGACGGAAAAGGGGACAAGCGCGCCCTCCACAGGAGCATGCTGTGCTCCTTGACCCGCGGGATTGCCGGCGATCTGACCGCAGACAAGATCGACGTGGTCATAGACCATAACAACCTCATCGGCAACGAGGAGACCAGACGGCTCGTGAGAGATGTGTTCACCCTAACTCCCGGAATCGATTGGTACTATCCTTGACTTCTGACATCTATTTGGACAACTGGCTGTGCCAAGAAGATTATTTATATTAATAGTACCATATGGTACTATGCCTACAAAAACCCGTGTCGAAAAGCGGGGCA
>JAFYAH010000059.1 GCA_017540825.1 Candidatus Methanomethylophilaceae archaeon
AAAAACTAAATATTAGAAAGAAAAATTAATTGGAATAATAACCAATAATCAATGTATAATGCAGGCACTCATCCAGGCTTCAGGCCATGTAGTTCCGACCGAAATCGTTTATAAGTGTGCTTGAACATCGAATTTACAACGTGGAGCACGATGTCCCCTGGCCTGGCGGCGACCTCTCCCTCCGGCGCCGGGAGCGCCCATGGCAGGCGACCGGACTTCTCCCTGCCTCCTTGGTCGCGGAGCACTATGTCCAGAGGCCCGGCCTCCAGCCTCTCGAAGAACGCCTTCGATGCGTCGGATTCTACCATGTAGGGGTAGCACGTCCTCCCGCAGGCCTCCATGACGACCGTTGCCGTGGGCGACACTGCCTCAGCTTCCTCGCGCATGTCATCCTCTCCCGCCTGGACAGCCGCGACGGCCAGGCGTTCGTCGACGGTTACGGCATAGACGAAATCCGCGTCGCCTTCCAGCGGAGACCTGGAGCGCACTGTCACCTCGGTCCTGCCAGGGCGGATCCCGGCAAGCTCGATGACGACCCGGTAACCTGCGCCGTCCATCTCCTCGTGGTCCTCGTCGCGATAGCATCTGCCAATCCGGCAGGAGACGACGGACGGGTCCTCTGCATCGACGGAATACTCGGGGCCTCCGCCCTCGAAAGAATCGAAAAACAGCTGGACGCTTCCGAACCGCTCCCCCTCAGACTTCTTCTCCATCTCCTTACCCTCCGCCTGCCGCCTCGGACATGCCGTCCCGCAGCCTCCCCGAGACGGCCCGCCGCTCCGATATCAGCGTCTCCAGATAACTATATGCGGAAAGAAGCCCTCGTCCCGCACATGATTTCCTTGGAGCTGCGCGTCGACTATCCGGACGAGCGCACGGCAGAGTCGGTGTTCAAAGCCCTCGCCCCGGAAAACGAAGGCTACGTCCGCTCCGACCTCGAGGGTTCCGCCATCAGCTTCTACATGGAATCTAGCTCTGCAGGCACCTTGAAGAACACCGCAGACGACCTCATGGCCTGCCTGAAGGCGGCGGAGGACTCCATAAAGGCGTCTGACAATCCAATTATAGGATGAGCCTTTAACATCCGCCATGTTCGAGATCGTCAAGCGCGACGGCATGGCGCGCATGGGGAGGTTCGAGGTCCACGGCAAGACGGTGGAGACCCCTGCCCTGCTCCCGGTGGTGAATCCCAAGATAAACACCGTGCCTCCTCGCGAGCTGTACGAGAAGTTCGGGTTCAAGGCCCTGATAACCAATTCGTACATCATACGCAACACCCCGGACCTCAGAGACAAGGCGCTCGAGGTGGGGCTCCATGAGCTCCTGGACTATCCGGGGGTCATAATGACCGACTCCGGTACGTTCCAGTCCCATATGTACGGGGAGGTGGACCTGAAGAACGAGGAGATCGTCCAGTTCCAGCGCGACATCGGCACGGACATAGGCACGGTCCTCGACATCTTCACAGAGCCGTTCTGGACGAAGGAGCAGACTGCCGAGTCCATAGAGGTCACCCTGGGCAGGACCGAGGTCGCCTGCGGCATGAAAGGCGACATGCTCATAAACGGCGTCATCCAGGGATCCGTCTACCAGGACCTCAGGGAGGACTGCGCCAGGCGCATGGCGAAGATGGACATAGACGTCCACCCCATAGGCGGAGTCGTGCCCCTGATGGAGCAGTACCGCTACTCCGAGCTCGTCGACGTCGTCATGTCGTCCAAGAGGGGAATAGACCACAGCCGCCCCGTCCATCTGTTCGGCGCCGGCCATCCGATGATCCTCGCCCTCGCAACGCTGATGGGATGCGACCTGTTTGACTCCGCGGGATACGCCAAGTTCGCCAGGGACGAGCGGATGATGTTCATCGACGGCACGTTCAGGCTGGCCGACATGCAGTCCCTCGACTGCGACTGCCCGGCGTGCCGCGGCCACACCCTCCAGGAGCTCCGCAAGATGGAAAAGAAGTCGAAGACGAAGCTGATCGCGGAGCACAACCTGTACCAGATAACGCACGAGCTCTCCCTCGTCAAGAGATACCTCCAGGAAGGACGCCTCTGGGAGCTGGCGGAGATACGCTGCAGGGCCCACCCCGCCCTTCTGGACGCCCTCCGCAGGCTCAAGGAGCACCAGGCCCAGATGGAGCTGAGCGACCCGCTGAGCAGGGACGGGGCCATATTCTACACCGGCCCCGAATCCAGGAGCAGGCCGGCTTATCTGCGCTACCTCCAGAGGATCGGGGAGAGGTACGTCCCTCCCACCGACAAGGCCGTCCTGTTCCCGGAATGCCAGGGGAAGCCCTACAGCAGGCCGTATGCGGAAGACTTCGAGAGGGCCCGCAAGGCTGGCTTCACCCCGATCGTGGTGTCCCCGTTCGGCCCCGTCCCGGCGGAGCTGGACGAGATGTACCCCCTGTCTCAGTCGCTGTTCCCGTCCATCCAGGACATGGAGACCGAGACCGAGTCGGAGAGGCTGACGTTCCAGTTCCTCAGCGCCGCGGGGTTCAAGACGGCGATCAGCCCCGAGCAGATCCCCGACGGAGGAACGGAGGAGTTCGACACGGACATGCTAAGGGCAAAGGCTGTCGCGAGGTACCAGTTCGGGATCGAGGCCGCCGACGCGCTGTTCAGAGGAAAGGTCGAGCTGGTCAAGAGCAAGAAGACGGGCAAGATCAGGAACGTGCTGTCCGACGGGGAGCATGTCCTGTCGATGCGCGCCGGAGACGGCCTCTACACCCTCAAGATGGAGGGCGCCAAAAGGATCGTGGATTCGGTCCCCGCGCCCCACATGCGCGTGGTGGTCATGGAGGACGCGGTGCCGTTCGTCTCGGACGGGCGCAACGTCTTCGCGCAGTTCGTGCTCTCCTGCGACCAGGGCCTTCGTCCGATGGAGGAGGCGATCGTCACCGACGACAAGGACGTCCCCATAGCCACCGGGCGCATGTTCCTGACGCCGTCCGAGATACCTTTCATGAAGAAGGGGATGGCGGTGAAGGTCCGGTCCGGCTCCGAGGAGTGAGAGGGGCCTTCGAGCCTCCCTCTCACAGGACGGGGAGGTCGTCCTTGTTGGAGTCCGCATAGACCTTGGCTATCGCGTTCTTCATTATCGTGTCGGGGACGTCCTCCACATACTCCTTCTTCCAGTCCAGGATCGGGCGCCCGAACCTGACCATACCCTGGCCGGAGCCCTCGTTCGCCTCCAGGTACTTGATCTGGAGCCCCTCGATGATCTGAGGGATGGTCCTGCCGTTGATGAGGACGGTGTTCGGGCCTTCCTCCACGACCGTCTCCACGAACTTGCAGGAGATGTCCTCCATCTGCATCTCGCAGACCAGGTCGTTTATGTAAGAAGCCATGGCTGCAGTGGTCCTCCTCCTGATCGAGGGGTCGTCCAGAGGCGCGGTCGTGTGCCTGTACTCTATGTCTATCTTCGCCATGCGCCGAGGATGCCTCGCCCACGATAAAACGATGGCGGTCCTCCCTTCGTTGATGTCGACCGACTTTGACGGCTTCGCGTATGCCGGTTATTTATCTATGTAACAAAATAAACGAGACAATGTCAAACGGAACAGCGCTGGCGATTTTGCTGATCGCCTTGGTCGCGATCGCGGGCGGAGTGTTGATCATAGCTTCGCCGCATGGAGACGACAAGAACGGCGGCAGCGAAGTTCAGATAACAGGAGAGGCCTACGACATCACCTACGTACTGAACGGAGGGTCGTTGAAAGACGCAGCCGCGACGTACACGTCGGGGAAATACACGGGGCTGCCCTACCCCGAGAACGGAGACAAGTATTTCGAAGGATGGTTCTCCGACGAGTCCTGCACGATACCCGTGGGAGCGATACTTCCGTCCACCACAGGAGACCTGACGCTCTACGCGTCCTGGGCGGACAACCTGGTCGGCACCGGTTTCGAAATGGACATCGACGGGCTCGCGGACTCCTTCCTGTTCAAGAAGAAGTACTCCGGGACGATGACGTGGATGTACAGCGCGTACAACAACGGAGCCTACTACATCCAGCGCGACACCGACATAAAAGTGGGGTCCCAGTTCTCGTTCTTCGACATGTTCAGCAACAACATCAGAGAGACGGACTACTACTGGACCGACGAGCCCAACGACGTCGAGTACGTATACAAGGGCAACTCCAGCGTCTCGGGGAACTTCTTCGGAAGCAACGGGACGTACCTGTGCGAGATCTGGGAGGCCGAAGGGGACAAGCAGTACATCTACCGCGGGAACTACCCCCTGAAGATAGAGTCCTCGGAAGGCGGCATCAACCTCACATACACGTTCAGCAAGGAGATAACTTTCGACCCGGTGACCGAGTTCGAGCCCACGATCTATGCCGACCACGGCATCACGGTCAGCGGCTCATGGACCGCGAAGATAGGCGAGAGCTACACCCTGACCGCCTCCGGGGCCGACTTCTCCGGATGGTACATCGACGGCCAGCTGGCCACGTCGTCTGTGACGCTTACGGACACCCGCGCCACCCCCGAGAAGACCTACGAGGCGCGCTCGAGCCAGGACTACCTCACCTACGAGGAAAGGGACCTCTACTTCGAGGACTACGGCCTCCGCAGCCCGGTCACCGTGCTTTTCGAGGACGG
The DNA here is from genome assembly GCA_017540825.1 of Candidatus Methanomethylophilaceae archaeon. GTDB lineage: Archaea > Thermoplasmatota > Thermoplasmata > Methanomassiliicoccales > Methanomethylophilaceae > Methanoprimaticola. The sequence continues at coordinate 4,614 of JAFYAH010000059.1, forward strand.
CTCCACGCAGGAGTTCGAGAAAGGGATAAGGTTCAACTCGGGGACGACAGGCTATTTCACCCTGGTCGACAGCCAGGAGCCTGTGCACTGCGTCCTCAGGGTGTACAAGGAGAAGACCAGCACGTTCTCTGTCACCTGGGAATACGGCAACAAGAGGTACAGCATGACCTTCGACATGAAGTACAGCGACGTGTACAAGTACACCAACAACGGCAAGGCCAGAGACAAGTTCCAGACTTACAGCGACGTGTCGCCGTACTTCACCGTCGACGACCCTTACGTGAAGCTCGCCTGCTCCAAGCTACTCGAGAGCAAAGGGGCCATGACGGACCGCGAGTTCGCGTCGTTCGTGATGAGGTTCGTCCAGACCATCCCATACGAGTACGACGAGGTATCGCGCGGCGCCAGGGAGTACTGGAAGTATCCTGCCGAGACGTTCTGGGACGGGGAAGGTGACTGCGAGGACTCCTCGATACTGTACGTGACCCTCATGAAGGCGATGGGGTACGACACCGCCCTCATCGTGTATGTCGACCACGCCATGGCGTCCATCCACTTCGCCAACAACAGCGACAACTACGGCGATCAGGTGGTCACGATCAACGGCAAGAGGTACGTGCTCGTGGAGACCACAGGAACCGGCATCAGCTGGACGGACAGAGACGGATACCAGCTGGGAGACGTCTTCGACAGCGACTATGCGGTATCCAAGATCAGGAAGACGTTCGTCGCCGGAGCGTCGGCATGATCCCGGATCCGGCGATAGTCGCCACCGTGAGATCCGGGAAGCCCCTGGTCCATCACATAACCAACTACGTCACCGTGAACGACTGCGCGAACGCCTGCATCTGCTGCGGGGGATCGCCGGTGATGGCCGACGCTGCCGAGGAGATGGAGGCGATGGCTTCCATAGCCTCGGCCCTCGTGCTGAACATAGGAACGCTGAACGCCAGGACCCTGGAGTCCATGGAGATCGCCGGCAGATCCGCCAACAGAGCGGATGTGCCGGTCCTCCTGGACCCAGTAGGCGTCGGAGCCACCGGGTTCCGCACCGAATCGGTGAAAAGGATCCTAGACAGAGTGGAGGTGGCCGTTGTCAAAGGGAACCACGGGGAGATCGGGGTGCTTTCCGGAACCGGAGGAGACGTCAGAGGCGTGGATTCCGGAGGGGCCGAGGATCCCGCCGCAGCTTCGGAGACGCTGTCTTCCGAACTGGGATGCGTGGTGGCCGCCACCGGGGAGAAGGACTATGTCTCCTCGGGAGGGAGGACCGTGGAGCTGTCCAACGGCCACCCTCTTCTGGAGCGGGTCTCCGGCACAGGATGCATGCTGTCTTCCGTAGTGGGAGCGTACATAGGCGCCTGCGGGCCGTCTGTCGACACCGTAGGGACCGCGATCACGGTGTTCAACCTGTCGGCTGAATGCGCGGCAGAGCGCTCCGCAGGGCCGGGAACATTCAAACCCGCACTGATGGACGCCCTCGGTTCCTTCGAGCCCGGACGCCTCTGCTCCGCCAGAGTCCGCGAGCTGCGGCTCAGAGCATCTTGAGCGAGCCGGTGACGCGGTCTATGTCCCCTGCGACGGCGGGCCCGATGCCCACGCAGGTGACCGTGCCGGGCTCGATCTGCGTCCTTCCCGCGTCCGTTATCATGGACGTGTGGAGGCCGACGCTCCTGGCCTCGGACGCGTAGCGAGCCAGCTCCTCGAAGGAGTCCACCTTCAGGACGACCTTCGCCTGGCCGGACCCGTACCAGCCGTCGAAGCTCTTCCTGTCCTTCTTCTCGGCGTGCAGCGCACAGTCCACGGCCGCGTGCGCCACCTGGGCGGCGGTCTTCCCCTTCCCCATCTTGAGGTCGCTCCTCACCAGCACCACGAGCTTGTATTCGTCCGATCTCAAGAACGATGCTACCATGGCCCGTCGCATACATGGCTGATTTAAGGGCCTTTCGCATCGTCGCGACAGTACGGACATCGACATCTTCGATATAGGGGCCATGCGGGACGACCCGCCGCCGGGAGGCGTATTCCTGTAGTCCGATCTGACATGAGTGAACGTCATGACGTCGTCCTCCCTGGTGACGACCGTCAGCTCCACGCTTCTGTAGCGCACAGACTGGCACAGCATGCCCCTGACCACAGGGACCGCGGGATCGCCTCTCTCTCCCGAGACCCGGACGGTGAAAGGCTCCTCTCTGAGGACCTCGACGCCCACCCCCAGGCGCGAGGCTACCTTCTGGATGTGCCTTATGTCGTAGACCCCTCTGTAAGAGCTTCCGACGGCCTCCATCATCGTATCGGCATCGAACCCCAAGTCCTCGATCTATTGGGCGACATAGCCGAGGAATCCGTCAAAGTACCCTCTCCTGTTCGAGAGGACCGCGCCCGAATAATGCTTCTCAGATCCCCCTGGCATCAGGAACAGGCGATAGTCCGTGCTGTAGAAGCCGGCGCCGTCGTCCCCAGCGTTGAGCCTGAGCATCCCCTCCTCTATCATCTTCCCGATGTTGTACGCAAGCGTGGACCTGGGCATGTCGAAGAATCCGACGAGGTCCTGCATCCCTGCAGGGCGACTGAAGAGTATCCTGAGGATATCCGCCTGGACCATGCTTGTGATGACCTTCGTCCATCCGTTCTTCTCGACTATAGCGAAGCGCCTCTCGAAATCCTTGCTCTCGAAGCGGTGGCATGTATCGGCCGCACCGGTCGGAAGGAAGACCGACTTGACCCTGGAGGAGCTTTCCGACCTGAACTCCTCCTCGGAATCCAGGCGGAGATTGACGCCGGAAAGCCTGCGGACGATCGACAGGAACGTGTCGAGCACCATCCCCCTGAAGAACTTGAGCAGGCCTTCGCTGTCGACTATGACGGTCAGAGGGCTTACCGAGAATATGCACATGCTGCACCCGGCGAGCTCTGATACCAGGCGCCTGGCATCGAACACCGCTTCTTCGAACCCGCACGGATCCTGCGATCCGACCAGAATCTCGGCCACCGATTCCGAGTAGCCGTGTTCGAGCATCATGGTGTCGATGCCTATGGACTTCATGTACGTGCTCATAAGCAGCCCCAGGGACTCCTCAGCCCAGGCGTCCGGAGAGACGTGCTAGGGGTCGTATCCTGCCATGACCGTGTCCGAGCACACGGAATAGGTTGTCCTCTTCCCCGGGCTAGTGCGACACCGATCGACAAGACCGCCTTCCAGCATCTTCCCAAGGACGAAATGCAGCGTCGAAGACGACAGGTCCAGTTCGGAAGCGAGAGAGCTCGGCCTCCTCCGCTTCTCCACCAGAAGGCCATAGGCCATCGCCCAGTGCGGATCTGTAACGACGACAGCGCCTCTGCTGGCATGCTACACTGCAAATCTGAACCCGTCCCAATCCCCAGAGTGCATCGATATGTAATCTTGATGTGCGAATATAACCCTTATTGATTGACACTAAATTATTGCTTAATAAAGTTGTATTATATATTAAATTAACATATCTAATACTATTTTTATCTACTGATACTATTTTTATTGTATATATTAGGTATTTAATTTTCTTTATTATGATAAAAACAGATTATAATTATATTTTAAGGAAATATTTGTAGCCAAAGAACGAATATTTAAGATATATTAAAAAATAATAATTGATTTTTAGAACATATTTCATATAATTTAAATAAATAATTGATATTAAATAATATGCGAATTAATATGAATACAGAAATAATAGTAGGTCAGATCAGCCTATGCGCCATCCCGATCGGGAGATGATGGAACGCGACCGCCGCTCCAGCATCGGAACAGGCTGATGTGCATGATGCGAAGCAGGAATCCGATGCACATGCCCGACACCATCCCGATCGCGAGAAAGGTCAGAACCTTCCTGATCCCTCCTGCGCCCGTTCCAAAGAACAGTATGGGCACCAGGACGAAGAAGGTCCATCCCAGGATGAAGGATATCAGGAACCCGGCAGCCAGGCCCGACAGGACGGCCGCCAGGCTGAGCAGGCCGAAGCGGCTCCCCGTCTCGGCTTCTGGCTCTTCCTTGGGCACAGCTGGGCCGAACTCCGACCCGCAGACGGGGCAGAAGCCGAACTCCCCCGAGACCTCCGACCCGCACGACTGGCAGTACATGGGACGCCGATGCGCCTGATGCTATAACAACGCTTCTCGGAAATGATATGAACCTCCCCCACTTACACTAGCGCATGAAATGCCCGAAATGCGGATTCGACAATCCCGAGGACGTGCTCTTCTGCAAGAGCTGCGACTGGCGGGTCGACATCCCCTATGTGCCGGAGAGGAAGCCGAACGCTCTCCTCTACTGCGTCGCGGCTGCTGCCATAGGAGCCGTAGCGGCGGTGCTAGCGTTCACCGGGAACAGCATCGCGGCCGTCGCCGTCGGAGCGGTCGGCCTGGTCGCCGGGGGATACTCCATCAACGTCCCGAGGATCCTGAACAGCCCCAACAAGGCCCCTCTGACCGTCGTTGCCGGGATCGGCCTTCTCCTCAGCATCGTCGGATTCATGCTCGGCCTGTCCCATGTGGTGATGTGATGGCTGTATACCGCGGCAAGTACATACTCGAGGGGCTGGGAACCATAACCCCCGAGATGGAGAACAACCTGGACATCGCATACGAGATCTGCATGTCCTACCGCCCGGAGTTCCCCTGCGAGATGTGCGGGAAGTGCTGCCACCAGCCCAACATCGTGGTCAGGCCGGAGGAGTTCGAGAGGATCGCATACGCCGCCGGGGTACCGATCTCCGAGTTCATAGACAGCTACCTGGCCCGCACTCGCGACGGGAGGTTCCTGCTCGCGAAGACCGCCCCCTGCGCCTTCCTGGGGAAGGACAACAGGTGCACGATATGGAAGGACCGCCCCCAGATATGCGACGACTTCCCATATGCGGTCTCCATGTTCATGAGCAGGGTATACCTCGCATTGACGAACCCTGACGCCGACATCCTCGACCTCGTCTCCTACATGGACGACACCTGGCCCTGCACCAAGGTCATAAAGTCCACCATAAGGGACAAGATCGAGGAGCGCAGGAAGGACGTCGTTCCCCTATCGACAGCGTGATGCGGATGGACCCTCCGGAGGACACGGGATAGTCTCCCGACGCTCCGGAGCGGGCCTTCACGCCGTCTCCTATGGTCTTTCTGTCTTCTCCGAACTCCAGCTCCGCCGAGTACGGATGGCCTCTGCAGTGCCTGTCCAAGAGGTCCTGGAGGTACTCCATCGCCTTGCCGTCGCCGGTATGCACGGAATAGGCCAGTATGTCCGTGACGTAGACCACCGCATCGTCCTCCATATCGGTCAGGTCGCTCAGCCTCGCCTTGGACGAGGATATAGCGTCCAAGACCTCCGAGGCGTTGGGCCCGTTCTCCTCCTCGAAGCCGTAGCTGACGGAGAGCGCCGATATCGCCAGAACCAGTATGGCCATGAACGCTATCGCGTCGACGAACGCCGTCATGCCGCCGGTGCCCTTCAGCATGCTACCACCCTGAACACGGCCGGGATCGTCCTGCCCCCGTCGCAGGGGACGGCCGCCGTCCTGAACAGGGTGGCGTAGCCAGATCCGGGGTCTGCCCCTGCGCTTGTGACGCTTCTCTGGCAGAACCCTCCGGGGAACTCCGCCTCCACCGAGACGAAAGCCCTCCCTGTGACGTCCAGATACTCCTGCAGATAGTCTTCGTAGGACGGGACGAACTCTCCGCCGACGATCTCCCCTCCCAGCTTCTCCAGGTCGAAGCGCAGCTCGGTGTCGGCGTCCGCCGCTATCAGCAAGGCCGCTGCCCCGATGAACGCTGTGAGCGCCAGGACGACGGCCATCATGGCCAGCATGGCTTCGAGGAACCCCATGTCCCCATGGTCATCTCTTATCATGAGTGCCGTTTGGAAAAGCGAGGATTAAAAGCAAGCCCGTGCAGGCACGCGACATCCGAGGGCCCGTGATACAGAAAGGGGGAGCGGGAGCCAGCTCGGCCCCTGCTCTCGGGTTTGGCGGAATGCGATCGGATCGCTATCCCGCAGCAGATGCAGAACACCAGCTGGCCCAGGGGGCACATGATGCAGAACCTCCAGAGGATGCTGCGGAACCCTTCCCCCCTGCCGAGGCTGGCCATCATGACCGCTATGGTCGCGCTGAGCTCCGCGAGGTATATCGAAAGTATGGTCGCGGTGCCGTCCAGGCTATGGAACTCCGATATCTTCGAGAGCGGCTCCAGCATCGACACGCTCATCCCGAGCACCAGCGGGGCGAACAGCACGGCCGTCGCCAGCATCATGTCGGTCATGCTCTTCAGGTTGAGCTCCATGCTCCGGCGGGCGTGGTTCTGGTTCTGGAACTGCCTCCCGAGGGCTATGGCCAGCCTGCCCGCGTCCGACACGTCCCTGCGCGCGCACCTGCTTATGTCTATGAAGGCTATCGACACGTCCTCCGATATCGGCCTGATGGACCTCGACACGGCCTTCTCGATGTTCCCCCTGCACAGGGTGAACTCCCTTGCCAGGGAGTCTGCCACGGCGGCGCACTCCTTCCTCACCGCCACGGCCTCGGCCGAAGCCTTCTCGAAGTTGTCCCCGGACAGCATCCTGTTGCCCATGTCGAACACCGAGTCCCTGAGGCCCTCCTCGCACTTCCGGCGCCTCCTCTCGGACCCCATGTCCCTGAACATCAGCGCCAGGACGAGGGCGCATCCAGGAGCCAGCGCGAACAGGAGGAGATACTCCGTCCCCCTGCCGAAGCTCAGATAGACTATAGTGATAGGAATCGCCAGAAGCAGAGGCGTGGCGTACCGCAGCTCCCTCTTGTCCAGGCTCGCAGTTAGGAAGGGATTGGTCGCCCTAAGCCACAGCGATATCGTCAGTATCACCGCAGGTATGATCCCCAGCGTGATAAAGACTATAGTGCTCTCATCGACGATGTTGACGCCGAACATGCCCCCCACGCTGAGCATCGGGAGGATGGACATCAGTATCATCGGGACCAGTATTCCTATCCCGAACACCGCCATGCAGGGGGTGTTGATCGATGCCCCGTAGGCCTCCCCCATGTCCTTGACCGCCGCCAGCGATATGTCGGAGGCGTCCTTCAGCATCCTCGCCCTCTCCTCAGAGGTAGACGACTCCGCGGCGGCGACGCACATGTGGACGGCGCGGCGATATCCGGCAGCCGACTCCGGAAGGCTGGACATGGCGTCTCCCACGCACGCGCTGATGTTCGGGGCTGACTTCGTGTCCAGCCTGCGGACTATCCCCGAGAACAGTCTCCTCGAAAGGCTCGGCCCCTCCGAGGCGACCATCCTCACGGCGGCGTCTATGGACCCTCCAGACTCCAGGGACGAGGTCATCATCCCCACGACGGTCGGGCATTCGTTGAGGAGCCTCTTGCTGTCGATCGAATCGCTCGCCATATGATCCCGCCGTCCTTCTCTTGAACTCGTTGAGGATGGATTCCGCCGAGGCCGTCGGGGGCATCCTGGACAGGAGGTCGTTCGAGGCCAGGATCCATTCCGGCCCCAGGTACCTCTCGTCGGTCCTCCCCAGCTCCACCAGGTGGGAGCGCATGGCTGACCTGGCGCGGATGTCCTTGACCACGTCGCGCCTGCCCATCTGGGCCGTCTGCATGGCCCTCTTCATCACCGGCGAGTCGAACATCCTGTCCTGGTCGGAGATGTCTATGAATGTGCCGGGCTCCTTGGACGTGCTCACCAGCTCCCTCATCCTCCTGACGAGGTTCCCGGTGCGCCTGTCCTTCAGGGTCCCCAGCGTCACTATGACGTCGGTGGCCATGAACGCCTCCGGGGCTATCCCCATGTCGTGGACCACGCGGTTGTACACCGATGCGGCAGAGTCCCCGTGTATGGTCCCCATTATGGTGCTGCCTGCCTTCCCGGTCCTCATGCTCTGGTAGAGGGTGCGGGCCTCCTCGCCCCTCACCTCGCCCATTACTATCGCCGACTCCCCCATCCTCAGCGACACACGCAGGGCCTCCTTGGCGCCGGCGAGGGGGTTCTCCTCGTTCCTCTCGTCCACGAGGATGGTCTGGACCTTGTATCCCATGGACCTCATCCTCTCTCCTGGCAGCTCTATGGTGTCCTCGATCGTCAGTATCCTCTGGGACAGGGGGAGCTCCAGCATCAGAGCGGACAGGAGGGAGCTCTTCCCCGCTCCCCTGGGCCCGCAGACGAGGAACGTAGAGCGGTTGTTCACCAGGAACGACAGCAGGCCGGCGGAGCGGGCGTCCATCGTGCCGTTGGCCAGGAGCCTGGTCAGCGTCCAAGGCCTTGCGGAATGCTTCCTTATAGCCAGAGCGTAGCCGTTGGGGCTCATGGGGTATCCTATGACCGTTGCCCTGGCGTCGAACTCCCTGAAGTCCGTCTCCAGCACCGGGCTGGACTCGCACAGCCTGAGCCCGCTGTCCCTCTTCAGGATGTTGACGACGTTGTCCATCTCCCTGCTGTCCACCATCAGGTTCGTCCTGCAGCGCATGTGGGCGTTCACGCCGTCGACGCCGTTCATAGTCACGTGTATCCTGTTCTCGTCGCAGGGAGCGTCCAGATAGACGTCCTCTATATGGGAGTCCGACAGCAGGACCTCGAAGATCCCGGCGCCCACCGAATGCCTGTAGGCCGCCGAGCACATGTCGTCCACCAGCCTCTCCAGATCCGAGGAGTCGTTGCACGCCTTCTTTATGTCCTCGTACCTGTCCGTGAGGGCTGCACGGGCGGCCCCCATGACCGAGTCCCTGTCGAGCCTCCCCCCGCGGGTGCGGTACGTGGAGCGGATCCTTCCGATGACGTCCGAGACGATGACGTTGGCCGGGTCCGGGAACGAGTACTCCACCGGCACCACGGCGTACTCGGTCTGCCCGTCCTCCGCGAGGCCGACGGTGACGCGGGCGAACTGGGTGGAGTAGCGGGAGATCACCTTCACGTCTTTTGAAAGGCTGGTGAGCCAGCAGTCTGTGTACGACGGCTTCGTGCGCACGTCCCTCTCCACGAGCGACGAGAAGAGAGATGTGAAGCCGTTCCTGGAGGCGACCGGGTCATGAGGCATGGGAGGATCCGAACGGTCCAGTGAGCGTCCGACCGCATCTATAGGGTCCCCGTCCCATGCGAACGCGTCCGAGTCCTTGTCCGGCCCTATCATGAGCCTCTTCCAGGGCGGCAGGCGCTCCTTCATCGCATCGGCCTCCCTACGAGGTCAGCCATGCGCTCGGTTATGTCCTTCAGCCCCGCGTCTATCTGCTCCAGCGCGCGGCGGGTGCGGACCATGCACATGTCGCAGTCCTTTCCCTGCGGATGCTTGCCCTGGAGGATTGCTTCCGCAGAGGCCATAGCATCGTCTGGGAAGGACCTCCACACCTCTTCCATGACCTTCTTCCTCGAGAGGTCGCACATGCGGCACCTTCCCTTCTCCGCCTCCTGGGGGAACGACCAGCGCATCACCGAGGCCGTGTCCTTGACTATCTTCCCGGAGTGGCCGGATATCTCCATGTCCTTGCCGGTGCGGAGAACGATCCTGTCGGTGCTCCCTACGGCGCACATGGTGGACACCATGCATCTGATGCACTCCGCGGTCCCTGGATCCGGGGCGTACATGCATTGCGAGCAGTTTATAACCAGGGCTCCCCCTGAGAGAGCCGCGGGAGGAGGCTCCTGGCCCCTCTCCGGATCGTTGCCTGTCCTCTTGCCGAGAGCCTTCCCGGCCAGAATCTTCGATAGGTCCATAGGGTACGTTTCCGCGGAGAGCGCTTATCAAAGGTGCGCGTGCGCGTACGCGACATCCGGACGGGAGGGCAGGCCATATAGGCGCACGGCCATGTCGCAGAGAGGATAGCCATGAGAGTGCTGGTGCTGGTGGGGAGCATGAGGAAGGGCGGCAACACCCATGTGCTGGCCCGCAGCTTCGCGGAAGGCGCTTCCGTGCACAACGATGTCGAGATAGTCAGCGTCTCCGACTATGATGTCAAGCCGTGCACGGGATGCAACTCGTGCTACCGCAGCGAAGGGAACAGATGCTGCCAGGACGACGGCATGCAGGAGATCTACGCGAAGCTGGCCGTGGCGGACGTCGTCGCCGTCGCCTCGCCGGTGTACTTCTACGGGCTGAGCGCGAGCCTGAAGGCAGTCGTCGACAGGCTCCACACGCCTCTGAGGAGGACCTTCCGCATCAAGGGGCTGGTCCTGCTGCTTGTGGGAGCCACGGAGCTGCCGGATCTCTTCGACTCCGTCGTCATTCAGTACGAGCAGGTTCTGAGGTTCTTCGGGCTGGAGGACATGGGAAGGGTGCTCGTCGGAGGCGTGAAGGACGAGGGCGACATCGAGGGGAACGGAGGCCTGGAAGAAGCCTATAGGCTGGGGAGGTCCATCTGGTAAGATGGAGTCGTTCTATGTGTGAAAAATAATTGTGATTGCTATGCTAAACATAGACTTCGTGAGTGACAGGTTGCTGATTTGTTAGCCTAAGATAAATCTGTCTGTACGCCTGCGCAGAAGCGAAGGGTACGCTAGTGCCCGTAGCGTATGCGCAGGCGTATGCGTCAGGCCGCATCCGC
>JAFYAH010000060.1 GCA_017540825.1 Candidatus Methanomethylophilaceae archaeon
AGAGGTGCAGGACGATCTGCGAGGCCCTGAAGGTCCCCGTCCCCGTAGAGGTCAGGGAGAACATGGGGATCTGCAGTCCGGAGGACCACGAGTCGATGCTGCAGCCCGAGTGAATTTACCTACCACACCAGACTTTAGGTCCTGAACGAGGAGGCCGCTTCTGCATGGATGCGAACCAGGGGATCGACCAAGGTCCCCGGATCCGCTGTCACGCCTGATCAGGCTTTCTTCTTGGTCGTCGTCTTCCTCGCAGTCTTGGGCTTCGAGGGAACGTCCTTCTTGAAGCAGAGGAACCAGTCGTAGCAGATCTTGCCCTCCTCCTCGGACTCGACCCTCTCTTTGGCGGTCCCGCAGGATCCCGGGGCGGGGAGGATGACGTCGTCTCCCGGCCTCCAGTCGGCGGGGGTGGCCACGTTGTCGGCGTCCGCCTTCTGCAGTGCCAGTATGACCCTCTTGATCTCGTCGAAGTTCCTTCCGAGGGACGGGGGATAGTAGATCATGGCCCTGATCTTTCCAGCGGGGTCTATGAAGAACACGGACCTGACGGCCTGGGTGTCGGAGACCGAGGACTGGACCATCCCGTACTTCTTGGAAACCTCCATCTTGATGTCCTCGATGAGCGGGAACTTGACCTCCAGATCCTTCATCCCTTTCCACTCGATGTCCTGGATCTTCCTGAGCCAAGCGATGTGGGCGTAGATCGAGTCTACCGAGAGGCCGATGAGCTGGACGTTGAGGTCTTCGAACTCCTTGGCCATGCTGGCGAAGGTCATGAACTCGGTTGTGCACACGGGGGTGAAGTCGGCTGGATGGGAGAAGAGGATGACCCATTTCCCTTTGAAGTCGGAAGGGAAGCTTATGGGCCCCTGGGTGGTGTTGGCGTTGAACGCAGGCGCGTCCTGGCCTATCTGCGGCATGCCTCCGCAGCAGCATCCGCAGTCGCATTCGTTGTTGCAGCATTTGTCTTCGCTCATGGTCTGACCGAAGATGGTAGTCCTTTGCCGATAGATAATGGTTGTTCAACAGCGATAAATCGGACCGACGGCCGTCGTTTGTTATTTCGCTCAACCATGAGAAACAACAGAAAGGCGGAAATAGTTGTTCACATAACTAAGCCCATGTCTCTCCTGGAGGTCACCGATAGCAAGAGGAAGGTCATCTTCCTCAACATAGTGGTGATATGCACGGCCACGTCGATGATGAGCACGGCGCTGGCCACGGCAATCCCCAGCATATCCGAGGCCCTGCACATCAGCGATTCGCTGACGCAGTGGCTCACGAGCGGATACATGCTCGTGATGGGAATAATGATGCCTGCTTCCGCGTTCTTCGTGAAGCGCTTTCCCACCAAGATCCTCTACACGTCGACGGTCCTGGTCTTCGTGGCGGGGATGCTGATAGACCTCTTCGCCAACGATTTCACGACCTTGATGTTCGGAAGGGTCCTCCAGGCGGCCGCCAACGGGATCCTGATGTCCATGGCCCAGGTGGTCCTGCTCACGATATACGTCAAGGAGAGGCACGGGACCGTCCTGGGATGGTACGGGCTGTCCATGTCGGCGGCGCCCATCATAGCCCCGACCATCGCGGGCGTCATGATAAACGCGTTCGGATGGAGAGGCGCGTTCTACATCCCTCTGATAATAGCGGTGATATCTCTAGCGATAACGCTGGTCAGCATGGTGGACATCGTCGACGTCAGCAAGATCCCGTTCGACGTCCTCTCGTTCGTCACCTGCGCCCTGATGTTCGGCGGGCTTACCCTGGGGATAAGCGGCATCACGACCTACGGGATCGCCAGCCCTGTAACCTACGCCCCACTTCTGGTCGGAGTCCTAGGCGCCGCGGCCTTCGTCTACCGGCAGCTCCGCCTGGACCGCCCGTTCCTGGAGCTACGCCTGTTCCGCACCCGCCAGTTCACGCTCTCCGTCGTATGCGGGATGCTCTACTACGTCGTGGTGATGGGCTATTCCCTGCTGATGCCCGTCTGCTACCAGAAGTGCTTCGGATGCGACCCCGCGACCGCCGGGTTCTTCATACTGCCTAGCGCCCTGTTCTGCGCCGTCATGTCCCCTATAGCGGGAAAGCTGTACGACAGCCATGGCATCAGGAAGCCGATGACCGTCAACATGCTGTTCTGCCTGATCGCCTGCATAGGGGTGACCCTGGTCGGAGTGGACATGAACGTTCTCGTCCTCGTCGTCCTCGGGTCCGTGATAGGGATATCGGGGTGCATGGTCATGCCGATGACGACATGGGGCGTGAACAGCGTCGAGGCGAAGCACAGGCCGGACGCCACCGCCCTGATCAACTCCCTGAGGACCGTGGCCGGCGCCCTAGGGATGTCGGTGGTCATGGGGATAGTCACCATGGTGGCGGGGGACAGGGTCCCGACGAACGTCGCCACCATGGACGGGATGCACATGGCGTTCGCGCTCATGGCGGCGATAAGCGTCGTTCTGATCGTCCTGACGCTCTTCGCGAGGAGCGCCAACGACCCGGTGAAGAAGAAGGCCTGAGAAGGCGCCGGGGAGGAGCAGCCATGGCCCCTTCCCGGCTGTTTTCGTTTCATCCTTTGTAGTACATCATCGCGTTGCAGATGGTGGCGGCGATGTTGGAGCCCCCTTTCCTCCCTTTCGGGACTATGAAGGGGACCTTGCGCTCCATTATGAGCTCCTTGGACTCGACGACGTTGACGAAGCCCACCGGGGCCCCTATTATCAGGGCCGGCGAAAGCTCCCCCGCGTCGACCATCTCTGCGATCCTCACGAGGGCCGTGGGGGCGTTCCCGATGGCGAAGATCACGGGGTGGCTCTTGGCTATCTCCGCTCCCTTCTCCATCGCCACGGTGGCGCGGGTGCATCCGCGTTCCTTGGCCGCTTCAGCCACGTCCTCGTCGGAGATGAAGCAGTGGACCTCCCCGCCGTACTCGGCGAGCCTCTTCTTGTTGATCCCGGCGGCCGCCATCTTGGTGTCCGTCACTATGTGGGCGCCGCTCCTGATGGCTTTGACGCCTATCTCGGCGGCCCCCTCGGAGAAGACGAGGTTGTCGGCGTAGTCGAAGTCCGCAGAGGTGTGTATGCATCTCTTGACTATGGAGAACTGCGGCTCCGGCCACGTCCTGCCGTTCAGCTCGGAGACGATCGTAGCCATGCTCCTGGCCTCGATCTCCTCCGGTTTCACAATCGTTATTGCCATTGTATCCTCCTTCTATCGGCATCTTCCGGCTCAGGGGCTTCCTTTCCTGAACTCGGTGGTGAAAGTCTTGTCGTAAAGCTTGGAGAGGTCGTGCTCGTCCCCGAGGAAGTCTCCGACTACGGTCAGGGCGGTCTTCTTGATCCCGGCCTCCTCGACCTTGGCCGCGATGTCCCCGAGCGTGGACCTGATGATCTTCTGGTCGGGCCAGGTGGCCTTGTAAACGACCGCAACAGGGGTGTCCTTGGTGTACCCGCCTTCGAGGAGCTGCGACACCATCTCGTCCATGAACCCTATGGAGAGGAATATGACCATCGTGGCGTGGTGCCTGGCGAGGTCGACGAGCTTCTCTCCCGGCGGCATGGGCGTCCTCCCCTCCATCCTTGTGAGGATCACGCTCTGGCTCTTTCCGGGGAGGGTGTACTCGGCGTTCAGCACTGCGGCCGTTCCCAGGAAGGAGCTGACTCCGGGTATGACCTCGTACTTGATGCCCAGCTTGTCGAGCTCGTCCATCTGCTCCCTGTGGGCGCCGTAGATGGCGGGGTCCCCGGTGTGGACGCGGACGCATTTCTTCCCTGCCGCTTCGGCCTCCTTCATGACCTCGATGACCTCTTCCAGGTTCATCAGGGCGCTGTTGTAGATCTTGGCGTCCTCTTTGCATCCGTCTAGGACCGCGGGATTAACCAGGGATCCGGCGTAGATGACCACGTCCGCGGAGTCGATAAGTCTTTTTCCTTTCAATGTCAGAAGCTCGGGGTCACCCGGCCCTGCGCCGATGAACGATATCATGATTTCTGCCTCTGTTCGGGCTTTCCGAGCTTCTATAGGCGAGCAGGCCTCTCCTTCGCGGATGGCCTGCAGCCTTCTCAGCGCGCCCTCTGTTGGATGTTAAAGGCGATGCCGTATTTAAGGGATGTTTGGAGAACCGTATATCGGCAGGCAGGACGGTATGCGCCATCGCTCTGAAGCATGAAGAACCGAGAGCCTCGTGAGCGAATATAGGACAGCGGGATGGATTTAATAGTTGACATACACATCCATTCTCATGGACGAGATGGCGAATCTGCTCAATTCGAAATACCACACCGTTGCGATATACCATACAAAGAGGCCCGTCGAGGGCACAGGATTCTTGTCCGACGAGCACTGCTGCCTTCCTGGCCTGTTCTTTCCGGCTGCCAGGGAGGGCAAGACCGCATGCGCCAGCCGCGACCAGCTGAAATGCTCCGGGGCTTGGAGCGGCCTCGGGCTGGGAGGGGATGTCGTCAAGGAGTCTATGAAGATATCGTACTCCCAGGGGACCCCGGAGAGGCCCGGCCGCAGGCTGTTCGCCGACCCGGAATGCGCCGCCAAGGAGTTCTCCATGGTGAAGACGTACGGGACCCCGGAGGACTATGTCGTCTGCGAGCCGGTGGACGTCGCGGAGTCCAAAGGCGCCGACATAGAGGTGGTGGCCTTCCTGGTGGACCCGATCAGGATGTTCGCCCTCGCCAACATGGTGAACTTCTCCCGCCGCTCGCCTGGAAGCGCCGTCAAGTACGTCAACGCCCTCGCGTGCGAGCAGCTGTACGCCCTCGCCATGGCGGAAGGGGAGTCCGACGACCCGGTCGGCATCGTGGGCCTGTCGGAGTTCTTCGTCCGCGGGTTCTGCTCTCCGGAGGAGATGATATTCTCGGTCCCACACAAGCTCTACAAGAGGATTCTGGAAGACTCGCCCAGGTCGTTCCTGACCACAGACAGGTGGAAGGACGTGGTGGCGTCGAAGAGCAGCTGCTGCTGCGACTGATCAAAGATGGGCTTCGGCCCGTCCTTTACCCATCAACCTCTGGAATAAGTTTTTTAAGGCTTCGTATATGGGTGTGCGAGGTTATTATATGGCCGAAGCGAACAAGCTTGGTAGAAGAGTAAGCAAGTACAGAGAACAGCTCGAACTGACCCAGGAGCAGCTCGCAGTCAACTCCGGACTTGACCTCGCTCTAATCAAGGATGTCGAGGAGGGTCGCACGTACCCCCCGGTCGGCCAGCTCATCAAGCTCTCCCGCGCCCTGGGGCAGAGGCTCGGGACGTTCATGGACGACCAGTTCCATCCGGACCCGGTGGTCGTGAGGAAGTCCGAGAGGAAGGAGGAGGCCTCCTCCAAAGGGGACTTCGGGAACTACCAGTACTTCCCGCTCGGAAAGGGGAAGACCGACAGGCACATGGAGCCCCTCTTCATCAGGATGGACAAGGACGACGTCCAGGAATTCGCCATCCACGAGGGGGAGGAGTTCATCATCGTCGTCTCGGGGAAGGTCATCGTGAAGTACGGCAAGCAGGAGACGATCCTGGAGGAGGGCGACAGCGCCTACTACAACTCCGTCGTCCCCCACTACGTCGGATGCGTGGACGGGCCCGCGGAGATATACGCGGTCCTGTACGCCCCTATCTGAGGCGATAGCATGCCATGCGTCCCTAGAGAGAACTTCACCAGCGACGAGAGGCTGGGCGATCTGCTGGACAAGTGCATACGCGAGCATCCCGACAACGACGCCATTGTCTATGTGGACAGGGAGCTGAGGCTCTCCTGGACCGAATGGGGAGCGGAGGTCGACCTGGTCGCCAAAGGCCTGATGGCCATGGGGGTCAAGAAGGGGGAGAAGGTAGCCATCTGGGCCACCAACGTCCCAGACTGGATCACCTTGATGTTCGCGACCGCGAGGATAGGTGCCATCCTCCTCACTATCAACACCAACTACAGGAGGGCGGAGCTCGACTACGTGCTGAAGCAGTCCGACATGGAGTACCTGTTTCTCATAGACGGGGTCAGGGACGTCGACTACGTCCAGACCGTCTACGACCTGGTCCCGGAGCTGAAGCTGCAGCCGAGGGAGTCCTTCCATTCCGAGAAGTATCCCCACCTGAAGAGGGTCGTCTTCCTCGGCCCCCAGAAGCACCGCGGCATGTACTCCATGAACGAGGTCAAGTCCCTGGCATGCAACGTCACGGAGGAGGAGTACGAGGAGAGGAAGAAGACCGTGGACGTCCACGACGTCACGATGATGCAGTACACGTCAGGCACCACCGGGTTCCCCAAAGGGGTCATGCTCACCCACTACAACATAGGGAACGACGGGTACTGGCTCGGCGCGAACATGAACTACGGCGCCGAGGACCGCCTCTGCATCAACGTCCCCCTGTTCCATTGCTTCGGATGCGTGCTCGGGGTAATGGCCTGCATCAACCACTGCGTCACCATGGTGTTCTGCGAGGTCTTCGACCCGGTGAAGGTCATGACCTCTATCGAGACCGAGAGGTGCACATCCGTGTACGGCGTGCCGACGATGTTCATCAACATCCTGAACCACAGGCTGTTCAGCAAGTTCGACTTCTCTTCCCTGAGGACCGGCATAATGGCCGGCTCCCCCTGCCCCATAAAGGCGATGGAGGAGGTCGTGGACAAGATGAACATGAGGGAGATCACCATAGTCTATGGGCTCACGGAGGCTTCCCCCGGCATGACCCAGACCCGGTACGACGAGCCGTCCATGGAGAAGAAGTGCTCCTCCGTCGGGAAGAAGCTCCAGGGGGTGGACACGGTCATCCTCGACCCCGACACCTACGAGCCTTGCCCTGACGGCGTGATCGGAGAGTTCTGCTGCAAGGGCTTCAACGTGATGAAAGGGTACTACAAGATGCCGGAGGAGACCGCCAAGGTCATCGACAAGAACGGATACCTCCATTCCGGAGACCTCGGGTACAGGGATTCCGACGGGTACTTCTACGTCACCGGCAGGATCAAGGACATGATCATCCGCGGCGGTGAGAACGTCTATCCCAAAGAGGTGGAGGACTTCCTGTACCACTGCCCGGGCGTCAGGGACGTGCAGGTCGTCGGCGTCCAGAGCCAGAAGTACGGCGAGCAGGTGGTAGCCTTTATAATCAAGGAACCCGGCGCGGACCTGACCGAGGAGGACGTCTTCGACTACTGCAAGGGCGAGATAGCCTGGTACAAGTCGCCGAAGTTCGTCAAGTTCGTCGACGAGTTCCCGTTGAACGCCGCAGGGAAGATCAAGAAGTACGTCCTCCGCGAGATGGCGCACGAGATCTGGCCCGACGCTTGAAAACACGGCGGGGTATCCCGCCCTTTTCATCTTTTGGAGATTCTAAAACGGTTAAGCCATCACAGTTGCAGTGCTACATGGGCTCTCGGAGCCGATCGGAGGCACCTGTGGAGATCTGCGGAGGTCCTGATGCTCGCTCTGCAGAGAAGCCTGTTCCATGCGAAAGCGACGAGAAGAGCATTTCTGTCGCGAGCGCCATATCTTCTTTCCTCGAACTTCCTCCAGCGTCGAAGAACCTGGAAATCATGGACTGGTTCAGAGTCTTTCCAAATCTTGTCGGACGAGCGTACATATGCAATGGGATCTTGCCAGCGGACATCTCCTCGCATATCCGAACGAGCATGGAAGTCTTGTCTACATAGGCCATTCCGTTCCGCCTGATTATATCGAAGGTCTCGTTATTGACGGCGACAGGTGGAAACCGGCCCATATGCATATGACCACAATTTCTCTATAAAACGGATATGCTTCGTTGTCGCAGAGCTTCAACAGGAACAGATCTGCCAAAACAATAAGGGACATCCATCAAGCCTAGTAATCTTCTGGCAGAATGCAGCCTGTTTTTTTTTGCTTGTTTCCTTGATTTTGACGGAACGGTCTCGAAACATCCGGCCAAGGCTCTGGATCGGTATAGGACGCCATGATGAGCAAAAATGGCGCATTCTTTTCTATTGAAATTCATTTGTTCGACAATATTAAAATATGATTAGACATTTGTCTAATTACAATTTGATTTAAAAAACATAAGGCGGTTCATATGAGAATAAATCAGATACTGGTCATTTCTGTGACAGCGCTTGCCCTACTCGTCGCGACGCTGGCGGCAGACATGTGCTCTGCTGAATCAGGTGACGTGCAGGATGCTGGAGACACAGGATGGTTGCTGATATGCAGCGCGCTGGTGTTCGTCATGTCGCCAGGGGTAGCCCTGTTCTACGGCGGGATGATCAGGAAGCAGAGCATGTCGTCGGTGATGGCGCAGACGGTGATGGTCATGGGCATAATGGCCGTGTCCTGGACCGTCATAGGCTATTCGCTCGCATTCAGCGGCGATTTCAGCGGAATCATAGGCAATCTCGACAGGCTGCTGCTTTCGGGTATGGACGTCGGCGATCCTGCAGGGATGAGCGAGACCGGGTTCGCGCTGTTCCAGATGACGTTCTCTCTGATCACGGCCTCCATAGTGCTCGGGGCGTGCATGGAGAGGGTAAGGTTCAACGCGATCGCCGTGTTCATTGCGATATGGTCGATCCTAGTGTACGCCCCGATGGCCCACTGGGTGTGGGGAGGAGGGCTGTTCGACCAGCACCTGGTCGTCCTCGACTTCGCAGGAGGTACGGTCGTCCACATATGCGCAGCCACCACCGGCCTGGCGCTGGCAGTGTTCGTCGGCAGGAGGAGCGACAGGGTGATCAAGCGCGCCCACAGCATGCCCATGGTGTTCCTCGGGTTCGCCATGCTCTGGTTCGGCTGGCTCGGATTCAACGGGGGTTCCGGCCTGGCAGCGGACGGGATAGCTATCAACGCCGTCCTGGTCACCATCGTGGCGCCGGCCGCCGGGCTGGTGTTATGGGCTACTATACAGACGATCCATGCGGGCCACACCAGCACGCTCGGCCTCGTGTCCGGGGCGCTGGCAGGGCTGGTCGCGATCACCCCCGCCGCAGGATACGTCGGCCCAGGCGCAGCGCTCGTCATCGGGGCCGTCGGCGGGGCGGTGTGCTACGGCGGCGTCATATTCATGCGCACAAGGTCCGGAATCGACGACGCCCTCGACGTGTTCGGCGTCCACGGGTTCGGCGCCATATGGGGGGCCATAGCGACGGGGCTGCTCGCGGCGCCCGGCATGGTGGAGGCGGGATACGAGGGCCTCGTCTACGGCGGGGTCAGCCTGTTCGCGGGGCAGATCGTCGCGGTCGTCCTCACGGTCCTGTTCTGCTTCGCCATGTCCTACGGGATAATATGGGCCGTATCCAGGCTCATGAGGGTCCGTCTGACCGAGAACGAGGAGGCCGTGGGCGCGGACATGTCCGAGCACGGGGAGCCTTCGTACATGATGTGAGGCGAGATGATGAAGATGATAGTGGCGGTGATACGCCCTGAGAGGCTCCAGGCGGTCAAGGACGCGCTCAAGGGGTCAGGGATAAACGCTCTGACGATAACTGACGTCAGAGGCCGCGGACAGCAGTCGGGGATAACGTTCTCCAACAGGGTCGGGACTATAGTGATAGACGAGATCGAGAAGACCAAGGTCGAGGTCGTAGTCGAGGACTCCGAGGAGAAGGCGGCCATAGAAGCGATAAAGGGAGCGGCGAAGACCGGCCATGAGGGGGACGGGAGGATATTCGTCCTCCCTGTCGAGAAGTCGATCCGCATCAGGGACTGATGGCAATAAACCGGGGGGACTTGCCCCCCATCATCGTTTTCAGAAGAGCTTTGTCTTGTCGGAGGGGGTCACGATCTCCGCGGACCCTTCCTCGAGGGTGAAGAAGCCCATGTTCCACCCGTTCTCGATGTAGACCTTGATTATATCGGGCATCGCGGCGCCGGCGGCCATGGCGAGCCTCTGGTCGTTGCTGAAGACGGCCTTCCCGTCCCAGCGGATGAAGTTCTCTCCATCGAACGCGAGGATCTCGCACTTGGGCTGCTTCTGGAGCTGGGCGTACACGTCCTTGAAGGTTCCGACTCCGAAGTAGATCTTGCCGTCCAGGACAGTCTTGAACCCGAGCATCCTCATTTTGGGCTGGTCCCCGTCGTTGGTCGCGAGGACGAAGCTTCCCGCCCTCTCGAGGTAGCCGTCGATGACCTCCATAGGGGTCATCTCGATCTCCAGGGGCTCGACGAGCTGGGCGATCCACTCCTTCTCCTCTTCCGAGACCTTCCTGTCGATGGCGCACACCATCAGGCAGAGCAGGACTATGTCGTCCTTGGCCTCGGGGGAAGCGAGCTCTATGATGTCAACCATGAGGTCCGCGACCTCCTTGATCTCGGCGGGGTCGTCGAGCCCCATGTTCTTGAACATGGCGACGGCCTCCTCGTACCCGACGTCGTGACCGGCGGTCTCGTCGAAGAGGGGCTTCAGCAGGCCGAACTCGTCCTCGGAGAGCTTCCCGTCCGCGGCAACGGCAGCCAGGAGGAACTGGAGGTAGACCTCGTAGGCGTCCTTGTCGCTCTCGGTGAGCCCGGCGAGGTCCTTCATGACCTTCACGGACAGCTGGTTGAACGCCTGGTTGTAGGCGTCGTCGTCCATATCTTCCAATTTCTTGCATAGCTCGTTGAACGTGCTCATGTTGGCCTGTATCGACGAAGATGCTTTATAACTATGCTGTGGAGGTTCAAGTTTTTGGAAGAACTGCGGGAAGTCAGAGGAGGTACGTCCCTTCGAGCCGCTGCGCAGCATCCGGCAGAGGCTCTCTGCTGACCCTGGGCCCGGACTCCTCTATGACCAGGAATGCGCGGTCGTCCGCCTCGCAGGTCGGCCAATCCTCCGAGGGGACTCCGTCCCTGGCGAACGACGCCCACATGCGATGAGCATCCAGGGACGCCTTGCAAGAGCCCTGCTGGCCGCTCCTAAGAATCGCAGGTACCTCCGCCCCGTGGTGGGCGCCGTATCCGGGATGGCCGGTTGGGGCCGTCCAGAGGTATCTGTATCCCCTTCCACCCGACCGGGAGGCCCTCAGGGCGAGGAGCTCGGCGGGGCCCGAGAACAGGATCCCGTCCGCGAGCTCCATCAGGCGTCCGATGTCGTCGAAGCCTGCCGATCCTTTCGGTAGCGCCCTGTTCGCGACCTCGCTCAGCATGCCTTTGCCGATGTAGGATGCGAAAGCGTCCATCTCCTTCAGGTTGGACCCCGACAGGACGTCGATGCGCCTCTTTCCCAGCTCTTCGTAGGGGTCCTTTGGGACCGTTTTGCCGCTGCGGGAAGGCCAGACCTTCATCGAGAGGTCGCGGGACAGGTTTCCCAGCTTCTCCGCGGATGTCGCTCTCAGATCGTCCAGGGTCTCGCATCCTAGCGATCTCGCCACCTGCTCCCCTATCGTGCGGGAATAGTCCTCCGAGCAGGTGAAGGAGGGCGAACCGCTCTCGGCTATGACCCTCCTCATCATCCTGCTGTACATCTCGCTAGAAGCCAGCAGCGTGGCGCAGGCTGCCCCGGCGGACTGGCCCATGACCGTTATGTTGCCGGAATCCCCTCCGAAGGCGCCTATGTTCTCATGAACCCATCTCAGCGCCATGCCGAGGTCCATGATGCCCAGGTTCGCCGTGTCCTCGAGCCCCTCTCCGCCAGGGATCTCGGACACGTCCAGGAAGCCCAGCGCCCCCAGGCGGTACCCTGCCGAAACGAACACGACGTCGGGGCTCTCCGCGACGAACCCGGCGCCGCTGTACAATGGATGCGAGGTGCTCCCGGAGGTGAACGAGCCGCCGTGTATCCAGAGCACCACCGGCCTGTCCTCCGACCTGCAGCCGGCGCTCGCCCATATGTTCAGGCGAAGGCAGTTCTCGTCGGTGGGGAACCTCCCATCTGACAGCTGCGGGGGCGCCGGGGAGAACTCCGATGCGTCTATCGTGCGACTGTCGGCCTTGAAAGGGACCGGGGGCATCCAGCGGTTCTCGCCTGTAGGCGGCTCCCCGGTGTAGGGGATGCCCTTGAAGGACGCCACCCCATGGGAGACGGAGCCCAGGATCGTCCCGGCGGGGCATTCGGCTCTCGCCTGCATCGTCCTTCTCCAGCGCTCAAGGCTTGTGGTGGACGTGGTCCTTCCTGCGGATGTCCACCCTCTTTATCTTGCCGCTGATGGACTTGGGAAGCTCCTTGACGAACTCCACGACCCTGGGGTACTTGTAAGGGGCGGTGTTGTGCTTCACGTAGTCCTGTATCTCCTTCTTGAGGGCGTCCGTAGGCTCGTACCCTCCGCGCAGGACTATGGTCGCCTTGACCAGCTGGCCCCTCACCGGGTCCGGCACCCCTGTGACCGCGCACTCCAGCACGGCGGGGTGCTCCAGGGCGCAGCTCTCCACCTCGAACGGGCTGATCCTGTACCCGGAGGACTTGA
>JAFYAH010000061.1 GCA_017540825.1 Candidatus Methanomethylophilaceae archaeon
AGAACTGCAGGAGCCTCTTCGGGCTGTTCGGGGTCGATGTCCCGAAGGAGCCGATATCGGGCGTCGAGGTATGCGACCTCAGGCGTCTTGCGATCCCCAAGGACTGAATTACTTACATGCGCAGAATTTCGGCTACAAAGGCAATGTCGCTCATGCCATTAATCAGACGTTGCGTCGTCCTCACGCTGATTCCGAGAGCTGCTGAGATCTCCTCCCTGGTGACCTTATCATTGGACCTTATCATGTCAATGATCATTTCTTCCTTCGATTTAGTGCCAGGTTGAGTGCCAGGTTGAGTGCCAGGTTGAGTGCCAGGTTGAGTGCCACTGCAATGTCTGTAAAATCTGACCCTGAAATAGTAGCTCCCGCATTCGTACTCCACCTTGACGCGAGCATCGTCGCAAAGACCCTGTATGCGCTTCAGCCCGGTTGCAAACCCTTCCATGTCTTTGGAATAGTACAGCACGCGTGCCAACAGCGGATTACGACGCACAGGCGCCACGTTCTCATGAATGAAAGTCTCCGGAGTGACGCCTGCTGGAAATGAGCCATGGCTAGTGATGTCTAGATAACTACGGTAAATCGAGATCTCCACGCTCTGTCTTGATTCTATGGACCTGTGCGCGAACGCGTTGACGACTGCCTCTCTCAGCGCCTCGACTGGTATCTCAGGGATCTCCCTCCTTTTGGGACTCCCGTCGAATTCTACACGCCAGTCCATAGCATCCACGAGATACTCCACCGCTTTCTCCACCAATGACAGTATGGATCCTGTATAACGACGTATATCTGTGAAGGTAAGCTTTCTGTCCGAAGCGAACTTAGCCATCTGGAGCTCGTTGATGTCGCTGTCAACGAAAATCGCCGCGCCGGCGTTCAGCAGGTGGCCTCCCTCCAGCAGCCCGAGCCTGGCGAGAACCTCCGAAGGATCGGTCTCAGGGAAGGAGATCCTCCCGGCGTCCCTGGACCTGCGCATATATAAGTCGAACGAGTCCCTGTCCACATCTGCGGCCGTATACCTGGATAAACGCGTTTCCCAAGCCTTGGAGATGCTCTGCCTTTGACGCAGCATGTCCTCGTACGTCTCTTGGTCCATTATGTGATCCTCATCCGAAGTGCGGATGCGAGGGATGCTATAAGCCGTATAAGGCGCTCTGTCGCCCTCGAATGACACTTCGACCACATCCCTGCCTCCAAACGTCTTTTTAGTTATGGAAGGATAGATCGCAGGCTTGATGTGTTCGTGCACCGCACGGCTGATGTTGCGCAAGGTGTCCTCGCCTACATCCTGTCCGATGACCTCCCCGTCATTCCTGACGCCGAAATAGAGCTGCCCCTTCCCATGCTTGTTCAAAATGGCTGCCATGGATATGATCGCTTCCTTCATCTCGCCTGTGCTCTTCTTGAACTCCATCGTCTCAGACTCAGAACCGATGTTGACGGACCCAGCGGACATGCTCAGCGACCTCTGCCGACCGATGCCGCTGACCTGCGAATATAGGTTTCGGAAAGGTTCGCTCCTGACATCCACGGAACGACGGCCTAGGGCTTGATAAGCATGCGCCTCCATGCTGGCGCAGAAATCCAAGGCCTGTGCCCTTGCGACGGAAGAGAGTGGGACGCCTATGTTCACATGGAGAGACATCCTGGAAGAAGAGCCCGTAGACGAGAGGCGCAAAGTGGCCGAGATGTGCTGCGACATAGAGGTCTTCAGGCAGTGCAGGTCGCTGATCCTGGTTCCCCGCTCGGAGGTGAGGGTCCTGTCTGGGAGCCGCCACGAGTCCTCGTTCGTCCAGGGCCCCATGGCCATAACGAACAACAGCAGCATAGGCGTCCGCGTGGAGAACTGCCTCATGGACGACGCGCCGAACGCCAACGACCTGTACACCGACGAGATGCAGAGGCGCATAGGGCTGGACCCTGACAGGACGATCGCGTTCGGAACCGCCGCCCACATGGACAACGCTGCGGTCACCAACCTGGTCTCCGAGGGCGGGGTGAAGGTTTCCGCTGCCGTGACGGGAGGGATCCGCGGCAACGGCGGAAGGGCCGGGGACCCCGCCTACTACGACGAGGCCGAGAGACGCTACGAGAAGCCCGGAACGATAGTGATCATGCTGGCCATAGACGCGGACGTCCCCGACGGGCAATGTTCCAGGCGATGCTCACCGCCACCCAGAGCAAGAGCTGCGTTATCCAGGAGCTCATGGCCAAGAGCCTGTACAGCCCCAGAATCGCCACAGGCTCCGGCACGGACCAGGTAGGCGTCATCGTCAGGACGGGATCCGGCAGGACGGTCCGCGACTGCGGGGCAGGCTCCGACGTCGGGACGGCGATCTCCCAATGCGTGAGAGAATCCCTGTTCAGGACGTTCGACCTCCAGTCTGGGATGACCTTCAGGACGCAGTGCGACCCGTTCGTCATGCTCTCCCGCTTCGGCATCGACATACGGCATATCCGCGACGAGATCCGCTTCCCATGCACCATGGATTCCCTTCTGCAGGCCGAGGCGGAGCTGCATAGGGACGCCCGGGTCGCGGCCTGCGTCTCCGCCGTCCTGCAGCTCGCGAACGACATACGCCTGGGAAGGACGGACAGGGAGAAGGGCGTGGCCGCCGCCAAGAAGCTGGCCGACGACATCCTCCTGGAGCCTGGGGACATGGGCCCGGTCGTTAGGAAGATCCTCTCCTACGAGGACACGGTCGAGGGGTACCTCAGCATGGTCATGGCCCTACTGCTGCAGAAGCGCGCCCTCAAGATCATGGAGGCCGCCTGAATGGCCTCGATACTGGGCAGATACGAGCTCGTGCAGGACGGGAGCAGCGTCCGGATCGACCTGGGAAGAGGCCATACAGTCCTGTCGTCGAGCTCCGAAAAGGGGCTGCACGACGACGTCATGTCGATTGGCTTCGGGAGCTGCGGATGCGACGTGTTGGTCTCCGAGAACCCCGATGACCTCCGGTACGGCTTATCCGAGATGACTATCGGCAGCAACGCCGCGGCTGCGGTCGCGATAGCGGACCTCGGATCCGGGATCTGCAGGGCGGGGCTCGACGATTGCGAAGACCGGGGAGAAGTCTCTCTGATCCTGTTCCTGGGCGCCAGCTTCTCCGTATCCTCGATGGCCAGGGCGGGGATCACGTCGATGGAGGCGATCACCGCCGCCATCCAGGACCTCGGCCTCAGGACCGCCGACGGAAGGTGCGGGTCGGGAGCCAGGAACCTCAGGATGGCCATAGTGTCGGACACGGATTCGGAACTCCGCCTGAGGGGGACGGGAAAGCACTCCAGGATGGGGGAGGCCATAGGGAAGACGGTCTACCAGGCCGTTCTCGATTCGGCGACGAAGAACGGCGTGAAGCCTCAGAACGTTCTAGGGACCCTCCTGTCCAAAGGGTTCTCCGAGGAATACGTCAGGAGCAGATTCCCTTCGTCGTCCGAGAGGTGCCATGATGTCATGGGAGGGCTCGATTCCGACGACAGCATCGCAATACCGTTCTCTTCCCTGGCGCTCCTCGACGACGAGATCGGGTGGGGCCTGATCCCCGAAGCGGAAGGGAAGATCGCCGGGCGCGGCATAATCAGGTCCATGCTCGGCAGATGCACCGAGACCGAAGGCTCGCTGATGGAGATGCTCGTAGCAACTCTTTTCGAACAGCCGCAAAAGCGACGCTGCGACCATAGTCAGGCGCTCGGCCAGCCTTGTGATAAGACTATAGTCTATAGTGCCGAGCAGGGAATGGCCGCAAAGGCCCTCGCGCTGCAGGAGCGCACAGGCTTCAAGCTGGCCGAAGGGAACGTCTCGGTCGACGACAACGGCGCGGTCCATCTCCCCCTGTACGGCGCATGCTTCCTGGATGAGAGCGCCGTGGCCGAGATAGGCCCGCTGGACCCGTCGTCCGCGAACGAGAGGTTCAGAGCGCTGGAAGAAGGCCGCAGAGCAGATTGAGACGATCGAACCGGCGCCATGATTCCCGGAGGGCCCTTCATTGCAATCTGGAGGGCCTCCGGGACAGGGGATCGATCGAGCCGGAATCAGTCGTTTATGTCCGCCTTGGGGGCCTTCAGCCCGTCGATCTTCGTGCCGGTCTTCTGGCAGTAGTCCCACAGAGCCGCGTGTATCGCCTCCTCGGCGAGGAGGGAGCAGTGTATCTTGACCACAGGGAGGCCGTCCAAGGCTTCCATGACCGCCTTGTTCGTTATCTCCATGGCCTCCTGCACCGACTTGCCCTTGACCATCTCGGTAGCCATGCTGCTGCTGGCCACGGCCGCGCCGCACCCGAATGTCTTGAACTTGCAGTCCCTGATGATGCCGTCGTCGTCTATGTCAAGGAATATCCTCATGATGTCCCCGCACTTGGCGTTCCCCACGGTCCCGACCCCGGACGGGTTCTCTATCTCCCCCACGTTCCTGGGGTTCGTGAAATGGTCGATCACCTTGTCGCTGTATTCTCCGTCGTACATCCTCGCACCTTCCTACTCTTGACGAAATCGTCGTAAAGCGGCGACAGGGACCTCATGGTCTCGACCGTCTGCTTCAGGCAGTCCGCCGCATAGTCTATCTGCTCCATCGTGGCGTCCTCGGGTATGGACATCCTTATCGACCCGTGGGCTATCTCGTGCGGAAGCCCTATGCCCAGGAGGACGTGGGACGGGTCCAGCGACCCGGAGGCGCATGCGGACCCCGTGGACACGCATACCCCCTTGGTCCCGAGGCTCATGAGCATGGACTCCCCCTCTATGAACTCGAAGCTGAAGTCCGCGTTGCTTGGAAGCCTACTGGTCCTGTGGCCGTTCAGCCTGGAGTACGGTATCTCGCTGAGGACGCGTTCGATGAGGTGGTCGCGGAGCTCCGCCGTCCTGGCCATGGACGCCTCGAGGCCCGAGCACGCGATCTCGGCGGCGACGCCCATCCCGACGATCCCAGGGACGTTGGTGGTGCCTGCGCGCCTCCCCTCCTCCTGCTCGCCTCCGTGCATGAACGGGACCAGCTTGACTCCCTTCCTGACATAGAGGAACCCGACGCCCTTGGGGCCGCCGAACTTGTGCCCGCTGGCGCTCAGCATGTCCACGCCCAGGGCCTTCACGTCCAGGGGGATGTGCCCGAAGGCCTGGACCGCGTCCGTATGGAACAGGATGTCCTTGCCTTTCAGGATCTTAGATATCTCCTCGATGGGCTGGATGGTCCCTATCTCGTTGTTGGCGGCCATAACGGAGACCAGGGTGGTGTCCGGGCGGATGGCCTTCTCGAGCTCGTCCAGCTTCACGATCCCGTCCCCGTCGACGCCGACCCTGGTAACCTCGAAGCCCCTCCTCTCCAGGTACCTGGCGGTCTCCAGTATAGCGTGGTGCTCGATGGCGGAGACGATGATGTGCCTGCCCTTCTTCTCGCGCATCTCCGCGCCCGAGACCAGGGCCCAGTTGTCGGATTCCGTCCCGCCCGAGGTGAAGAATATCTCGGAAGGGTCGGCGTTAAGACACCCGGCGATCTGCGCCCTTGCCTTCTTCACCGCGGCGCGCGGCTCCCTGGACATCGCATGGATGCTGGAAGGGTTCGCATATTCGTCCATGAAATATGGCAGCATGGCGTCGAAAGCCTCCTTCCTCATGCGGGAAGTCGCTGCGTTGTCCAAATAAACCTGCTGCATGTGGTCACCTTGACTGCGTCCACATGCGCTGAAAGGTATTTAGTAATTCCTACCAAGTTAATAGGTAGGTGAATTCCGAACCTCAAGGAAGCCTGAAGCCGAAAGCCAGATAGTCGCTCCTGGAGAACCGATGGAATATCACCCTTCCCGCCTCCTCGGAGACGCAGTAGACGTTCGGGTCCTGGTCTTCCGGGAAGCACAGGGCCATATCGAACTCGCCGTCGCCGGTGTCGCCGAACCTCGCACAAGGATATTTGGATAGAACGGACTGGCGGAACTCTGAGACTGACTGGGAACTCCTCGACAGCTCCACCACGTCCCTAAGCGTCTCCCTCACGGGCATGCGGGCTATGCGCTCGCAGTCCTCGGCAGGAACAGTGACCATGAGGCGGCCGAGCTTAGGCTCCAAGGACATATGGAATGATTCGGAAGCCTCCCTGAACCCATCCTCGACGCCTGCGAAATCGCCGTCGAAGGGATAGTAAAGGACGACCGACCCTCCCGAGCCCCCTATCTTCAGCACCATCTCCTGAACAGACTCCACAGCAGCGCGGAACAGCTCCTCCCCGTCCATGTATCGCCTATGACAGAAGTAGGTATTACCTGTATCGCCTCTGACGGATGGGCCGTTCCAGCAACTGTTAATAACACGGCGCAGATGGAGCAGCATGGAGCTTCTGCATGCGGCCGTCATCGACGCCCTGCTACTCTTCGCGGTAGCCGCTGCATCGGCATACCTGCCGTTCCGCATAAAGAAGAACAAGAGCCTCCAGGCTCCTGTCCGCACCCTCAGCGCGGGGATAATGATAGGCGTCCTGTTCCTGATGATGTTCCCCGAAGCTGTGGAGCACGGCTCGAATTCCGGATATTCGGCGAGCGCGTGCTTCTACATGATAATGGCGGGGTTCCTGCTGGTGCTCCTGATGGGATACGTCATCTACTCCCTGACCCGCGGGATAAATCCCAAATACGTAGGGGCGAGAAGCCTTTGGATAGGGTTCTGCGTCGACGCATTCATAGACGGGATAGTGATAGCCGCAGGACTCCTGGCGGGAGAGAGCACCGGCGTGGTGGTCATGTTCGCGATGTGCATGAACAAGGCGACCGAAGTTTTCGCACTGTCCACTGAGATAGTGGCCCGCACGGAGCACGGGAGCGCGAAGAAGATGATGATCGTCTACACGCTCCTCAACCCCATGGCTGTCATGGTCGGGTTCTTCGGGCTGTCGGGAGGGCCTGGCGACATCACGGCTCCTGCGCTGTGCTTCGCTTCCGGGATATTCATGTACGCCAGCCTCTCCGAGATGGTCCCGGAGACGTTCGAAGGAGAGAAGAGATACAGCCTCAAGGCCATATTCGTGTTCTCGATCGGGATTCTGATAGCACTTGCAGCCGAGATCGCGACCAACGCCGTGCTGAATCGACCGCTGAGTGGATGGAACATAGACGGCCAAACGGTCGGAGCGGTGCTGGTACAAAGTTATTTATTTAATCTCGGAATAGGGCGGAGCGTTGGGCTCTTAGCTTAGCCAGGTAGAGCGCTCGGCTCATAACCGAGTGGCCGCCGGTTCGAACCCGGCAGGGCCCACCTTTTAACTTATTTTTCTCTGTCATTTGACTCATGCTTCAGACCCACTTTCTTGATTGCTGGCTATCTTCGAATTCCCTTGTTTTCTCCGAATTCCTTGTTTTTCCATTAAGGAGCGGGCCCGACATCCGGCGGATCCGGACCCACTCGGTTTCACTGCCCGAAGCCGGGCGACCTCCCGCTGAGGATCCCGTGCACCTGGGAGAGCACGTCCCTGTCGCGGTAGCTTGCGTAGTACTTCTGCGTGGTCTCCACCGAGTCGTGGCCCATGCAGTAGGAGACGTACTCGATCGGGACCCCCCTGTCGAGCATCCTCTGGCCGTAGGAGCGCCTGCCGTCCTTGAGGACGAAGGTCTCCCCCAGGGCCTCGGCGACGTAGCCCTTGAAGCGGCTCATGGACTGCTGGGAGACGAACTCGTGCCTCGACCTGAGGGGAGGGAAGAACGCCGAGGACTGCCTTCCGGCGAGCCTCAGCTTCTCCTCGCGCATCCTGACGTACTTCTCGATTATGTCCGAGACGCCGTCGTTGAGCGGAGCGCTCCTCTCGCGCCCCCACTTGCCCTCGCCCTTCACGTGCTTGATGTGGATGTAGGGCTCGGGCGCGAGGTGATGGACGTCCTCGACGTAAAGCTGCCTCGACTCCTGGGGCCTGAGGCCTCCGGCGCATCCGAGGATGATCGCGACGCATCCCTGGAGGATCTTCCAGTCGTCCGTGGAGCGGGCGAGCGCGTACACCTTCTCTATGGTCTCGTCCGGAAGCGGATCGAGCTTCCCGAAGTAGCTGCGGGGCTTCCTGTTGCCGTAGACGACCCTGTAGAGGTCCATGGCGTCGCTGCCGACATACCTCAGAAGGTCGCCTATGAGGGTCAGATCCTTGCGTATGGTGGAGTCGCTGATGCCCTTGCTGCGCCTGAAGGACACGTAAGCGTTCACGTCCTCCTTGGTCATCTTCCTGGGGTTGCAAGTGGAGATCTTCTTCTCCTCGCTGAGGCTGTACAGGATCCTGGAGAAGTTGTACAGCTTCCTCCTCTTCTCCTGGAACGTGCTCTCCTTGTAGTTGCCTCTGATCTCCTCGAGGTACCTTTCGGAGTCGGTGCGGAACTGGTTCTTGCTCATGCGCCGAGCCCCCTGGATGCTCTGGCTCCCGATGGGAGACGCATCTGCCTGGAGACCTTCCTGCTCCCACTGAGGCAGCAGGCCAACAGGATGAGGAACTGCATCTCCGTCTTCTTCATGCTGAACGTATTGTCTGATAATTCGCCCTTGTTCTCTCTGTAATAGCCTCTGATCCCGTCCACATATCTCTTGGCATTCGCGCGGAGCATCTCTTCGCTTACCGCGGACCCCTTGGACACTGCTGCTGGCTTCTCAATTCTTATCTCGGGCGTCGTTTGTTCGGTACGTTCGTCGTGAGCGCCGAATCCGGATGCGGACATGCCGCAGGTACCGCCGGACGCGACGCTGCAGCGCCTTGCTGCGTGCTTGTTTGCGTATACTTTTGCCATTTCTAACCTCCTCCTCGAAACGGCCTTGACCGCTGCGAGGAAGCAGTTTCTTGATGGGGCTTGGAGGAACGCCATCGGGAACAGCATTGCGACCTCGGTATATAATTATGTTGTTTAACTCATTTAGAATAATTAAACAATTGTGCAAATCCAAAAATTCGATCTATCATATGCTCGATCCGGAAAACGAATGCTTCTGTTGTTCGACCTAAACAAACAAATCCTTCGGCTGACCCACTCCGGACAACTGCTTATATCCGGAAAATGATTGGACAGACATGATTCCAGCACCGGGAAGAGAGCCGACGGAGAAGAAACTGATCAACTTACCGGACAAGCTCGTAGAGGAAATAGACAGGTGGGCGATCGGGATGTTCAGCAGCAGGGCCGAGTTCCTGGACGAGGCCATACGCACGTTCACCCGCGACAGGCTTTTCAGCGACAGGAAGACCATTGTGAAGCTCCAGAAGGAGTACGCAGGAGAAGCACTGGGCGTCGAAGCCCTGAGGAAGTCATGGGAGAGCATCTGGAAGTTGACCGAGAAGACCTGGAAGTACGAGTCCACCACCTACACCCCGATGACGATCTACATAACAAAATACCAGATGAAGGTCATCAGCAACTGCTTCATATTCCCGGAGGGGCCGCTAAAGAACATCCAGGACTACGCACGCCTCGCCGCCGCCGTCCATGTGGACACCATCATCGAAGAAAGAGAGTACGCGAAGCTCATCGATGAAAACCGGGCCCGGCGAACAAAATAAAACCCGGGCTTGACAGTTTAGGTCGCTTCTCGACCACAGGGTATCTGCGCGTCTCCGACCCCCACCTTCCCACGAAGCGGTCGTACTGGGACGGGTCGGTCTCCTCGAGTATCGCTATGACATGCATGCCGCTTTCGCTCACAAAACGATAGCAGTCCTTGACGGTCATCTGATATCCTATCGCACGGTCGTCGGCCATGCGCTTGCGATCCACTCCGAGAGGGGCATATGCCCACTCGTCTTCCATCTGGCTCTTCTTCCTGTCGAAGACGTCGACGGTCCGAACGGCCACACCTTTGGAGACCAGGGCCATATGGACTATCGGAATCCTGCCTGCGACCGCCTCCTTGCCCAGCATCATGTATGCCTGATATGCCTCGCTCTCCACCTCGAATCTCGTGATTGCCGCGGTCTGCGGAGACTTCTTCTTGAAGAGACTCATGCCCATGCCATATGCGGATAGCAACGGAAAATATCAACCTCTCTGGCCCCGAGAGAGCGCCTGCAAGGCGGAAAGGACGTCCCAGGCCTTGCGAGAAAGAGCGATGTGGCTCGGGAAAGCCGCGAGCATGGCAACATCGCGACGTGCCGCTGCCTGGACCGTGCTATGTGTGGCTACAGTCTTATCATCCTCAGCAGCTTTTTGGCAACTATTCAGAACCCCTTTTCAATGCAGTCGCTTTCTAGGAGCTGCCACGATATCCTACAGGTGTGATCTGTTCTGGATTGCAGATGACAATGCTGCGTCCCTCTTGTCTGCTGCCTCCGGCCTGAGCTCGTTCATTTTTCGAACAAGTTGGGCCTTGGCCGAGATCCTCTGGCAGAAGGGGCTTCCGCCGGGAGGATCCCCCGGCGGCTTTGGGGTTTCAGAGGTGGAGCTTCCCGGAGGAGCCCACGAAAGCCAGGCCGGCGAGGTCGGCTGCGGCGACGTGAAGCTTCTCGCCGTCGGCCCCGCAGAAGGAGTACCTGAAGAAGGCCTTGGGGTCGACGCTCTCCAGGCCGGACGAGAAGACCACCTCGCGGAGGTCGTTGCCAGTGAAGGCGCCGTACCCAATGGTCTCGGCCGAGGACAGGTCCGCCCTCGTCAGGGCGCAGCCGTAGAAGGCGTGCTTCCCGACCGCGGCGACCTTGCTCAGGTCAACGTCGGCCAGCGACCTGCAGCCGCTGAAGGCGCTCTCTCCCAGGGCCGCGACCGAGCCGATGTCCGCGGACGCCAGGGACGTGCATCCGAAGAACGCGTAGGGCCCGACCTTCCCGGCGCCCGCGAGGGTGACGGACTCCAGGCCCTTGCAGTTCGCGAAGGACTTGCTGCCGACGTCCACCGCGACGGTCGCGCCGGTGATGGAGCCGTTTCCGTAGAAGGCCTTGGCCCCCACGGACGTCACGGTCCAGTCGAACCCGAGGTACCTGACGGAGGCAGGGATGTCTATCTCCGTCAGGGAGGCGTCCGCGAGGCGGCAGGCGTATACGGCCTTGTCCTCCCCGCTGCCGGTTATCTTGTACGCGATCCCGCCGGACGATATCGTGCCGCCGGGCGCAGGGACGTACATGCCCAGGGAGGACGCGTCCGTCAGGGTGAACTTGTGGCCAGAGACGGCCCCGATGCCGAACTCCATCGGCTCCCCGTCCTCCCCGAGGAACACGCATCCGTCGAAGGCGCCCTCGCCGACCTCCTCCAGGGTGTCGCAGAAGACCACGTAGGAGAGCGATGAGCATCCGGAGAAGGCCTCCGCGCCGATCGCCTTGGTGCCGTCCGCCAGCTTCAGGACCTCCAGGGTGCTTCCCCGGAAGGCGCCCTCGCCGATGGACACGACGCTACCGGGCACGCTGACGTAGCGGAGGTAGGAAACGTCCCCTCCGCCCTGCTCGGCCTTGAGGGCAGTTCCGACGCTCTCGAATGCGCGCGGCGCGATCTCCGTCACGGTCTCCGGTATGACGAGCCTCTGCTTGGAGGCGGGGAACTTCAGGAGCGTCGCCGCCTCCTTGTCGTACAGGACCCCTGCGATCGAGGAGTACTCCGCGTTTCCGGATGAGACCTCGATCGACCTGAGCATGGGCGCGTCCAGGGCCCCCTCCCCGATAGCGGCCACCGAGCTACCGATGGATATCGTCCCGAGCGTCCCGCATCCAGCGAAGGCACCGTCCGCTATCGCCACTGGCACGTAGCCCTCCCCGAGATACTGCACCTCGTCGGGGATCCTGAGGCCGGAGGGCTCGCCGTACCATCCCACGGCGACGGCCAGCCCCTCGCCGCATACCTGGTAGCCGACCCCGTCCTGGGCGAAAGGCAGACGCTTCAGTGTCTTGTCGCCGCTGCCCTCGTAGGCGTACCCGCGGAGGCTCCCGGCGTCCTGGGACAGCGTCCTCCCGCCCTCGTCCAGGAACGTCAGGCCGTAGAACGCCCGGTCCCCCAGCGACGCCAGCGTGTGCGGGAGATAGACGCGCTCTAGGGAGGTGCAATAATAGAAAGCGCGGTACCCGATATCGACGACGCTTGGCATGTCCAACGAACCGAGCGCTGTGCAATAGAAGAAAGCGCTGTCACCGATGGCGGCGGCGCTTGGCATATCCGCCGACCCCAGAGACGAGCACAGGTAGAACGCGGAGTTCCCTATGGTGATGGCGCTGGGCATCGACACCGATACCAGCGATGCGCAACTGTAGAAAGCGCGGTCACCGATGGCGGCGGCGCTGGGCATCGACACCGATTCCAGATAGCCGCATCCGGAGAACGCGCGCTCCCCTACCGACTGTACTCCCGGCAGGCTCGCGGAAACGAGGAACTTGCATTCGCGGAAGGCGAAAGCCCCCACGGACTTCACGCCGTCGCCGGCGACGACCCCCTTCACCCATGCGCTCCATGGCCCGCGCCGCGTATCCGAGAAGTCGTCCATGTGCCCTTCTCCCGAGATCCTGAGGACGCCGTCCGGGCCGACCTCCCAGCGGAGGCCGTCTCCGCAGGTGCCCTCCCCGTCCGCGATCTCGAGCCTCCCATCCTCGCCGAGATAGAGGTGCCCGCGGAGGGCCTCGGCGTCGCGGTCCAGCTCTTCCCCGTCCGGTCCCAGGAACGTTAAGTCGCCGAAGGCGCCCTCCCCTATGGACTCCACAGACAAAGGTATGAGGACCTCGTGAAGGGATTCACAGAGTTCGAACGCACCATCACCTATGGACACCGCGGCCGGCATCGACGCGGACTCCAGAGATTCGCATATAGAGAATGCGCAGATCCCTATCGACGCCGCGGCCGGCATCTCCAGGGACACGAGGGAATCGCAATAATAGAACGCACTATCACCTATGGACGTCGCGGCCGGCATCGACGCGGACACGAGGGACCTGCATCCGTTGAACGCATAATTCCCTATGGACCTTACGCCGTCTCCGGCCACGACCCTCGTCACACCGTCGCCCCAGAGCGCTCCAGAACCAGAATCGTCCATGCATCCTTCCCCCGCTATGGTCAGGACGCCGTCGGCGTCGAGCGACCAGTAGAGGCCCTCGCCGCAGGTCCCGTCCCTTTCGGAGCGCCCGAGGGTCCCGTCCCCGTCCCCCAGGTACAGGTGGCCGCGGAGGCTCACGGCGTCCTGGGGCAGCTCCTCCCCGTTCGGACCCTTGAAAACGAGGCCCTCGAACGCCCCGTCCCCTATGCTCTGAACGGACGAGGGGATGAGCACTTCGCGCAGGGACGGGCATCCCGAGAACGCAGACACTCCGATCTCTCTCACTTCAGAAATGTCGACGATCTCCAACGAATCGCACGCAAAAAAAGCATGCTCGTGCAGGGAGACCGCGGCCCAGTCGGACCCCTTATAGGTCACCGTGCCGGACACCCGGACAGGGGCGCCGCTGAATCCGACGACCTCGACCTCGCGCACGAAGAAACTCGTCATCTTGTACAGGATGTCGCCTCCCCCGTCCTGGCTGGGGGCCCAGAACCCCTCGTGCAGTCTCCCGTCGCCGTCGCCTATGAACGACTTGCCCTTGAGCGAGTCGGCATCGGCGGCAAGCATCACGTTCGCTCTGTAGAAGTACACTTTGAATGCGGCGTACCCGACCGACTCCAGCTCGTCGGAGAACCTGGCGAACGTCAGCGCGCCGCAGTCTTTGAGGGCGTAGTCCCCCACGGTGGCCGCCATTGGCAGGTCCACGGTCGTCAGGGAGACGCAGTTTTCGAAGGCGTAGTCCCCCACGGTGGCCGCCATTGGCAGGTCCACGGTCGTCAGGGATTTGCAGCTGTGGAAGGCGTTGTCCCCCACGGACACGACCGTCCATTCGGCTCCGCCGAAGCTCACCGTGCCGTACACATGCTTGGGGCTGCCACTGTAGCTGGTTATTTTCACCTGATGCGAGCCCTCGTCCGTCACCTCGTAGTCGATGCCGTCTACAGTGAACGCTTCGGCGTCCTCTGCGACGGATACAGCCACTAAGGCGGCGACCAGGGCCAGGGCCAGCGCGACCCTCGCGGCGAGCCCTCCCAGGCGGGGCGCCGCCATTCTCTCCACGGATTCTCCGTCTGCTTTCATATTATCTGAGAATGCCACGCGTCGTCAGGATAAAACAGGTTCGCCCTCCCGATCGCCCGATGCCGGGCCGTGCTCCGCGCCTATGCAGCGTCACTCCCCTTGCTCGGAGCCGTGCAGCCCGACCGTCTTCGGAGAGGCCTCGTCCTTGGACACGATCAGGCTGATATCGCGGGATAGCTCCGAGAGCCTTAGCTTCTCCCCCTCGCCCATGCCGGACGACAGCAGGCGCAGGCCGCTCTCCACGGCGCCGTAGTCCTTCCTGAAGGCCATGATGCGATTGTCGAACAGGAACCTGGCCGGCTCACCCTCGTGGTCGCACATGCCGCCGTAGACGTTCAGCGGCATCCCGCACTCCCTGCAAACGCGGGTGCGGTACTCCCTCTCGACGGCCACGGTGCGGATGCTCCTATGGGAGGCCAGGCCGAAGTATGTCATGCGCGTGGGGTAGCTCAGGGGGCGCGCGGCGAACTCCAGCCAGTCCATGCAGGAGACATCCCCCGCCATCCTGCCCTTCCCTTCCGCCTGGTCGGACTCGTCCTGGTCCGTGAACCTGAAGGGCTCGTCGTCATCCGCCCTGCTGCAGTCGTCGCTGAGCCCGGGGAGCATGTGGCACAGGAACCTGAAGTCGTAGTCCACGTCCAGGGGGTCCCTCTCCACCATGCCCAGGCCCATGTGCGTCATCAGGTACGCGGCCGTCTGGCCGATCGACTCGACCTCCTCGCCGGCATGAACCTTCTTGATTACCCATCCCGGGTTCTCGCGCCTGAACCCGTCCGTGTCGAGGAAGCCGAAGAGAATCGAGTGGAAGTGCGGGGAGAACTCCCACAGGTCAGGGGTCTGCCTCCAGGGATGGAAGACCAGGCAGCCGGCCTTCGCCCCCACGTCCTGGAGACAACCCTCCACATGCTTCCTGAGGGCGCCGAACACGCCGATGGTCTGCACCCATCCCCTGGCCTCCTCCTGGGGAGGGGAGACCACCCAATGCCCAAGCGGCCCCGGATCGCCTCCCTGCTTCTCCGTTAGGATGCGGTAGGCGTTCAGCTGCTCCTCCACCCTCGTCCCCGCCCTGAGGGCGGCGTCGTTCATGCACTCGGGGCAGTGGAGCGACCAGCAGTGGGACCTCCTCCCCCTGGCGTAATGCTCAGCGTTCCCGGAGCATGCTGTGAAGCGTATGCCCTCGTCGCCGACGGAGCCCTTCTCTCTGATGAATCCGCATCCTTTCCTCTTCGGGCGCTCCTGATCATGGCCGGGAGGGCACCAGGTGATCAAGCCCTTCCTGCAACCATCGCTGCCATCCGATAATCCATGGTACATATTGGCAGGATACACGGCGCTCTCGAAAGGCAGCTCGCGGACGTACTGAACGACCGGATGCTCGTTCCTGGACGAGATCCTGTACGACAGCTCGTCGAAATCGATCTCCGAGGGGGAACCCCCCTCGTAAGAAGTTTCGGCTGGCATGATCAGACTCTCCCGAGGAAGGAAAGGGGAACAACGAGTTTGACAGCGGGTTTCTCGGCCATGCCCGCGGCGGCCTGGGCTTGCGCCTGGCGGCCCGCCTCCGGGCATGGCCTCCCTTCTATAATGTGGATGGCCAAAGGGAGAGTCATATGGAAACCTTCTCAGAGCAGGTGGACAGCATCTTCTTTGCTGACTCCACATCTATGTTCACTTCCGGGACGTCGACTCCTTCCACTACTTCTCCCAGGTCGATTAGGAACTTTCCTACTGATTTCAAAAGGGAGCTGTCTATGGGCATTCTGACGTACTTCCCATCGACGAGGAAGACTATCTTTGGCATGGGGTCAGCGTACTGCTGCTTCTCTTTGTCATACGGAGTGACCAGCTTGAGAGCGATGTACACGTGACCCTTCCTGAAGGACAGAACGTTCTCTTTCTTAGTCGGCTTGGTGATTGGCTGAGCAGACCCTAAGAGCTCCACAGCCTTGTCTTTGATTTCTTGGTTTGTCATGGTTATTTCCTGCCGGTCTACCGGCTTCGACGACGTTCCTCCAAAGAGCTCGATCCGCGGATGCGGACAACTCCACCGTCGAAAGCTTCTTATGCAGCGTCAACAGGCCCATTTGGGTTTGAAACCATGGCAAGGGCAGAGAATCAGCCGTCCATTCCAAAAAACTTGGACTGTCTGGCTCAGTCCAGTGTGAACCCGGCAGGGCCCACTACTTCCTTATCAAAATCGTCATTTTGAATCCTATGATTCCGGATTTTCGACCGTTCCAAAGGCATTGCCCACGCGGTTTGGGCTCTCTCCGGGAGCGGGCCCAAACCGTTTGGGCCGTAAAGGGTTTCATCTGTGGTTATTCGTCTGGTTCCTCAGTATCCTCTTGATCACCTGATTCTCGCTGTTCCTGGCGTAGTATCCCTCGGTGGTCTTCGTCGAGGAATGGCCCATAGCCACGGAGACGTCCTCTATCCTGTTGCCGCTGTCCAGGAGCCTCTGGCCGAACGCCCTGCGGCGTACCGTCGCATCGTCGGATTCGGCCAGCCGCGCCAGCGCACGGCGGACGGCCGCATCCTCGCAGGGGCTGAGGGGCATGACCCAAGGGCGGAAGGACGACAGCAGGTACGCGGCGTGGCTCGCCGTGCGATCGTCGCTGTCCAGCAGCGGCATGAGGTAGTCGACACCCGCCCTGCCGCGATCGCGGAACTCAGGGGAGGCGCCTCTCTTCCGCTCGGAAACCGGCCTCTCAGCATCCATGCAGCATATCCTGAAATGCGCTCCGATGTCGTCGCTGCCGCTCAGGCCGTCCAAGAAGTCCAGCGTCTCCTGGAGCGGGAATCCGCGGGATGCGAGGTCGATGTACCAGCTGATGTAATCCATGAGATTCACCGGATCCGCCGCTCGGAAGATCGCCCCGGCATCAGCACGCTTACATATAATCGAAATTCGGACGAAGCATATCCGCTCGAGCGTCGACTGGGGCTCTGAAACATCTTTGTCAGCAGCCAACGCCATCCGGTATCGCCTGAATCCGAAGAATTCCCTGAGGCCTTCCTTTTTTCTCAGGTGCTCCGCCGTGAAGCCGTAGTGCCTCGCGGCGGCGAGCGTGACGACGTTCTCCAAGAACTCGTCGTACGGCAGGTCCTGCCACTCCTCCGGAATGTCCACGCGGATGGTCCCGCCGTCGTTGTGGCCTCCGCCCCCCCACCAGGACTCGTCGAGCTCCGCCTCGTACGTGCCGTCGTCCCTCTTGTTGAAGCAGTACCACGTCGCCCATTCCCTCATGCCCTCTATCGGTCCATAGCCCTCGCAGTGGGGGGCGGAATGGTCCTCGTCCGAGTAGTCGGGGTCCCCCTCCTCCGCGCTGACCCTGTAGACGTAGAACTTGTCCACGTCCTCGGGGACGCGGGCGACCCTGACGTCTCCCTTCTCGTAGATGGCCCTCCTCGTCCCATTGACGCGGTTCGCCTCCGTCATCAGGTCCTCGAAGAACGGCGAAGGCTTCCTGTATTCGACGGATCCCTTGAGCTCCGAGGGGAGGATATCGTAATCGGGGCCTATGAACGAGGCGCTGAACGCATCATACTCGCTGCTCCCGTCCGCATCCACGTAATAAACGCCCACGCTCCTCCCTTTGAAGCTGACCTTGTACTCCCCGCTCTTCACGTCTTAAGCCATCTATTGAAGATATTTCAAGATTCGGCCTGAGTTTGACAAAGCGACCTCTGAACAAATCGGGGATCGACCTGATTTGGCAGCTGATCTTGATTCTTCAATCGAGAATCAGAAGCCCTGGGCACACCGGGGCTGCTCTTTGCACCCTTGATAGGGCCGCTTTAGTTGAATATGGACTGCTGTTTTTTGTCGCCTCGTTTGAGAGGAGGGACAGGCCTCGAGGCCATCGAAACCGGAACCTGGTGCGATGGATACCACGCCATGCTTGTGGTGGCCCACGACTTCGTTCGAAGTCCCTCTCCAGTGCCCGAACGGTTTCTTTCCCGGATGATCGGGAGGGTTGTAAAATGCTGCATGAAGAAGGCCAGGTGGCATGATTGCCGATTCGGCAGGGCCCTCCACTCCCTTATCCTGACCTCTGATCCAAAATTCCTTTGTCATAGACCTCGGATCCCTGACACTGGGCAACGCTGAGGGCCCTCTGTTGCC
This sequence comes from Candidatus Methanomethylophilaceae archaeon, assembly GCA_017540825.1. GTDB lineage: Archaea > Thermoplasmatota > Thermoplasmata > Methanomassiliicoccales > Methanomethylophilaceae > Methanoprimaticola. The sequence continues at coordinate 18,155 of JAFYAH010000061.1, forward strand.
GAATATCGATGCGTTGGACACGTCCGACGCAGGGACGCTTTCGTCGGATGCCTTCGCCGCGGGCCTGTCGAAGGGCTCCTCTTTGGAAGAATCAGGCCACATGGCCGCGAAGGCCGCCTCGCTGTCGTGCACCCGGCAGGGAGCAACGGGCGGCGTCCCGCGCATCGCGGAGCTGGATGAGCGTCCTCCCCTCTGATGATCCGTCCGCCGGCTTTAAAAATAAAGGGCCCTCCGGACCGAGCATGGACAGATACGACCCGGACCGCGTCATGGAGACGCTGAAGGAGGGCAACAGAAGATACGTGAGGAGCGGCGCTTTCTCGGGGGATGTGTCGCATACGGCCAGGGTCCGCGCCGCCGACGAGGGGCAGCATCCCTTCGCGGCCGTCGTCTCCTGCTCCGATTCCCGCGTGATACCGGAGGCGGTCTTCTCCGCCGGGATCGGCGACCTGTTCGTGATCCGCTCCGCCGGGAACATCGTCGACGGGTGCACCCTCGGCAGCCTGGAGTACGCCGTGGGACACATGGGGGTGAGAGTGGTGGTGGTCATGGGCCACACCTGCTGCGGCGCCATAGCAGAAGCTCTAAAAGGATTGCACGAGGGACATTCCATAGAGATCATAGACGGCATCCGCGCATGCATCGGCGGCGAGAGGGATCCCGTGGAGGCTTCGAGGCTGAACGTCCTCAACAGCGTCCGCCTGATATCCGAAGACCTCTCTGCGAGGCACGACATCGTCGTGGCCGGGGCCATATACGACGTCCGCGACGGCACGGTGGAGTTCCTGGAAGAGCGATTCCCGTCGTCTTCACATGAGAGGCCGGGAATCGGTCCGCGGCCTCTCCATAGCCTCGCCCTGAGAGCTGGGACAGCCATTCGACCATGGCTTGCCTGGTCCCGGGATGGATGGGCCTCGCTGACAGCCTGAGGTACTGCTTCTTGACCTTCATAACGCTGTTGTCGCCGTCTATCTCCCTGAGTACGTGGTTCACGCCCTCCGGAGCATAGCATGTCACGGCCGAACTCCCTTGATCGAATCTAGAGAACTATAGTCTGCGGAAAGGTCGGCCGTCCCGGTCACGGCCAGCAGCCTCTCGACGCTTCCTCTGACCCTCCTCTCCTCCTTGACGGACAGAACCCCTTCTCGACCAGACGGCCGATATGACGGTAGAGCGTCGGGACAGGGACATCCCCCAGCCCTTCGGAGATCTGCTTGGATGTCGCGTCGGCGTGTATCTGGAGGTACTGCACTATCCTCAGCCTTACGGGATTGGAAAGGATGTCGGAGAGCTTCATTTCACACCTTTATTGGAGACGATAGCCGACGGCGAAATCGGATAAACGGGAAAATCGCCTCGGGTTTTATGAAAGCAGTATTTAAATGCGTTTTCATAAGCCCGGAGTTATGTAAAGTATTTTCATAAGGAAGCCGTTATGAAAATAACTATTTAAACTGATAATATAAAAATCAAACAATAAAAATACTGAATCAAATAATTACATTACATGGACGAAACAAGATTCAAATCGAAGATATCAGGCGAGGTCAGAATATCAAACCGTGGCTTCTACGCCTATTTTCAGCCGCACGATCTGCCTTTCGAGATGAATCTATCGCCGGAAACCCGCAAAGCTTGCAACGAGGCATTGATGGCTCTGTCCCGCCTAGATGGAAGATCGTCCGACATGTCGCCGAAAGAACGCAACACGTTTCTCCTGAACTTCACTCTGAAGGAATCCGTGCACAGCTCGTCCATAGAAGGCACGACGTCCACCCTGAGCGACATGTTCCTGCAGGAAGTGGAAGACGTCGGCGAATCGGTCAGACGCAATGCGAAGGAGGTCTCCAACTACAGGGATGCCCTGGAACTCGGAATGCAAAAAATCGAAGAATCCAGGAGAGTGGACATAGAGCTGCTGCATTCCATGCACAAGGTTCTAATGGACAGCGTCAGAGGAGGAAGCAAATCCCCTGGAGAATTCAAAACGGAACAGAATGCCATAGGGCGCCCCGGAGATACGCTGGACTCGGCCCCGATGGTGCCTGCTCCCCCGGAATCCGTCGAGCATCTGATCGAGAATCTGATAGAATACATCGATTCCTACGACGACCCCATCGTCAAGGCCGCGCTCGTCCACTATCAATTCGAGGCCATTCATCCGTACAGAGACGGGAACGGCCGCATGGGAAGGCTGCTGATAATGCTTCTTCTGCGGATGGAGGGCGTACTCGCATACCCCATGATATATCCCAGCGAGTACTTCGATCGCAACAGAGACCAATACATAGATGCGCTGTCCGCCGTGAGTTCCGATGACAAGATAGAGGAATGGATAGAATTCTTCGCAATCGCGCTCAAAAGCCAAGCAGAAGATTCCATGAATACCATCAACGCGCTCAGATCATATCGCGACAGACTCAAAAAGACATACGGCAAAAGCACTACGCTCATACATGCGATAGACCTGTCCTTCTCCAACCCCTATATCCGCCCCAACGATCTGTCAAAGGTCGCCGAGGTGACGCATCCCACAGCGATCCGTGCCTTGAAAGATCTGGAAAGCGAGGGCATCCTCCGCGAAATCACTGGAAGGTCTCGCAACATGGTGTTCCTGGCCGAGGGGGTGCTGGAGATTCTCTCTGGCAAAAAACCCTGAATCAATAGAGAGAATGCGAACGACATCCTTCAAAGGCATGACGTCCTCGGTTCTCTGAGCAAACGGGCGCCATCTATAATTCGGGGGAACACGTCCCGACATCATGCGTTCCACACGCCTGGTCGCGGTCGTCACGATGGTCATCGTAGCCATACTGGCGCTCACGTACGTCACCCGCGACGGCACGGTGGAGTTCCTGGAAGAGCGATCCCCGTCGTCTTCACATGAGGGGCCGGGAATCGGTCAGCGGCCCCTCGATGGCCTCGCCCTGAGAACTGGGACAGCCATTCGACCATGGCTTGCCTGGTCCCGGGATGGATGGGCCTCGCTGACAGCCTGAGGTACTGCTTCTTGACCTTCGTCATGCTGTTGTCGTCGTCTATCTCCCTGAGTATATGGTTGACGCCCTCCGGAGCATAGCAGGTCGCCGTCGGTACGTCCTTGATCGAATCCAGCGAGCGGAAGTCCGCGGAGAGGTCGGCGGTCCCCGTGATAGCGAGTATGGGCTTCCCGAAGCCTCTCAGCATCCCCGCATAGTCCTCCGAGGAATAGGACAGGTGCTCCCGCATCCACTTGGCGCAGATCCTCACGCCCTGGAAGCGTATCGTGTCCTCGTCGGTGCTCAGGCATCTCTCGAACAGCTCGTCCTGCCTGGCGTCCGTCTTTTCCTGGGACGCCGTTCTGCGCAGCAGGGCGCCCGTTATCCCCTTCCTTTCCTCGGACTGCTCGCCCATCAGCCTGCTCTGGTAGCGGAGGGCGTCCTTCATGCATGTGACCGCGCCTCCGAGAAGCATGAGCCCGGCGACGTCCTCCCTCTCGGACAGCAGCGTCGCCACCATCGTCCCCTCGGAATGGCCGCACACCACGACCCTGCCGGCGTCGACGTACGGGAGCGACTTCACGTATTCCGTCACGGATACGGCGTCGTCCACGAGATCGCTGAGGCCTGCACTGTTGAAATCCCCCGACGAGCGGTGGGTCCCCCTCTTGTCGTAGCGGATGGTGACGAAGCCCTCCTCCACGAACAGGTCCGACAGGTCCCTGTAGATGTTCATCCTGCTCCCGGGGCCGTTCCCGTCGCGGTCCAGCTTTCCGGTCCCCATGATTATCACGATCGCGGGCCTTCTCCCCTCCTTGCTCGGATATGCGACCGTCGCGCCCAGCGATGCCGGGCCGGCCACAATGACCTCTTCCTCGTTAGTTGCCATCGTCATCGTCCTCCACAGGTGCCGAAACGAACGAGACGCTCCTCGTCCTCCCTCCGTCCTGGGACCCGATGTACCTGCCCAGCAGAGAAGCGTATTCCCCCAGGAACTCGTCGAACCTCTCGTCCGACAGCCTGAGCATGCATGTCCTGAGACAGAGCCTGTCCTTGGCCGGGTCCTCCCCCTGGTACCGCTCGAACCTGCCGTACAGGGCCATGAGGAACTGGTAGGACACGTCGGCGATGTCCGCGGTCTCGGCGGACCATCTCTCCGGGTTCACGGCCAGCAGCCTCTCGACGCTTCCTCTGACCTTCCTCTCCTCCTTGACGCACAGCACCCCCTCATCGACCAGGCGGCCTATATGGCGATACAGCGTGGGGACGGGGATGTCCTCCAGGCCTTCGGATAGCTGCTTGGCCGTCGCATCCCCGTATATCTGGAGATGCTGGACTATTCTCAGCCTGACGGGATTGGACAGGATGTCGGAGAGCCTCATCTTTCGCACCATTATTAGTTTTGATTTTATTATCATTAATGATAATAGTTGTATATGTGCTTTTCCGAGATAGACGATCGGCATGCAGCATTCGGCGACATGGATCCGCCGATAGCGAGGATGGCTTGCCTGATCCTGAAGAAACAGCATCGAGGATGCGGGACCGTCGGAGCCTCAGCCGTATAAGCTTCGCCTTGAAGCCCTTGTCCACGACCTTCATCGCGATCCTGGTGTACAGCCCGACCCTTCCCCTCAGCTTCGCCCTCGCATCGGTGAAGAAAGGCCTGCGTTCGAGATATCCTGTCCCGGTCATCTCGCAGAAGGCGTGGGAATCGTCCACCGCGAAATGCATGGCCGCCGACTGGTTGCCCGTCTTCCTCACGTACCTGGCGGCATACCTCAGCCCGTCCGTGGTGGTCGCGTCGAACACGAGCTCCGCCCCCGGAAAGGTCTCCTTCATCCTCTCGATTACGTCCAGGATCTGCTCCTCGTGGAAATACTGGAACACCCCTAGGACAAGGATCATCACCGGGAGGGACCTGTCCACCTCGTCCGCCCACCGCATGTCGAACAGGTCGCCCGCGATTAGGGTCTCCTTGTCCGACGGCGGCAGCAGCTCCTTCCTAAGCCCGATGACCTCCGGGAGGTCCATATCATAGAAATGCGCGTCCAGGTCGGACAGCCTGAGGTAGGCCGTCTCCAGCCCCGCGCCGAGATGCACGATGGAGCTCCTCCCGTTCCTTCTGACGAAATCCCTCTCCATCGCATCGGTGTTGTAGTACCTCGCCACCGACGCCAGGAATGAGTACTCCGACGAGCCTTTGGTCACCCCTTCGGGTATCCTGTCCTTCAGCCTCAGAGCGGCGTCGTCCCTGAAGTAGTCGGGGAAGCGCTCCGTCGAATAGACCCGCGCGGCCAGCGGGATGTACAGGGTGTCGGGAACGCCGTCCGTCATTCGGCGGCCTCCCTGAACCTGACCTCTGCGAAAGTCATGGACTCGTTCCTGAGGCAGCGTTTGAAGTACCATCTGTAGAATAACGGCAGCGCCTCGTATTCCGGAGGCATCTCGTTCATCACGCTCACCGATTCCACGGTGTCCGAGAAGGCGGCGACCTCCTTCCTGGCGTCCTCCATGCTGAAGGGCATCCAGGCCCCCTTGTTGCCCGTCTTCCTGACCGCCCTGTTGGACCTCGCCAGCATCTTCGCGTTCTCGTAGTCGAAGACCATGGTCGCACCCGGGAAACGCCTCCCTATGGCGTCGACCAGCCTCCTCACGTCGTCGGGCTCGAAATAGAACAGAACCCCCAGCACCATGATGAACGCCTTGTCCCCGGGACCGAATCCGATCTCGTCCATCCAGGCGTGGTCGTTGGCGTCCTTCCCGATGTCGGTCTCCCGGTCCTTCGGATCGAACAGCTTCCGCCTGAACTCTATGACCTCGGGGAAGTCGATGTTGACCATCCTGCACTTCCCGTTGTCGATATGGTCGAAGATGGTGTCGAGGCCGCACCCGATGTTGACGAGGATGCCCTCCGGGTTCCAGGCCAGGAACGCCCTGGCCTTCCTCTCGGCCACGTCCTGCCTCATGCCGTACACGATCTGGGGCCCTTTGCCCATGTCCGACTTCTCTATGCTGTAGTCTATGCGGTCGATGATCTCCTTCGCCGTCGTATCCTTGAACAGCTGCGGATACATCTGGTTCGCCCTGTACCTCCCGTACAGCGGGAGCATCAGGGTCTCCTGAGGGGTCCCCCTCTTTATCGTCACCTTTTCCTTCATTAGCTTCCGCCCCCTATGTTCCAGTATCCGGAACCTGCCTGCAATCTGACCATGCTGACGACCGCCCCCGCCTGCTGACGTCATTCGTCGCGACCCTTTCTGAGACGATTTCTGGCTGGAATCCTG
>JAFYAH010000009.1 GCA_017540825.1 Candidatus Methanomethylophilaceae archaeon
AAGAGGTGCAGGACGATCTGCGAGGCCCTGAAGGTCCCCGTCCCCGTAGAGGTCAGGGAGAACATGGGGATCTGCAGTCCGGAGGACCACGAGTCGATGCTGCAGCCCGAGTGAATTTACCTACCACACCAGACTTTAGGTATCAGTTCAAAATTTCGATTTCATAAATTAATCTAGAAATCACGTCTAAATATATGGAAAAAAATAAAATTCTACTATTAATACTTCAATAATATAATATTATTAAATTTTTATTAAATTAATTTTATATTAAATCTAAAATATATGGTAATAATTATTTTTATTATCAAATAGATAAGATATTGTTGTATTTACCATTGCACTGGCTGGAATTTACGTTTCATAGTTCTGGGGCAGTCAAGCAACTCTGCATTCAATGCGAGAGCTAATCCTTCGGCGGCAGGCCCTCAAGCCGGACGGATCCTTTGGACGGATATCGGTAATTACAAATTGGTCTCCGTGCTAACAGGATGCTGGACATAGGTTCTCGTTCGATTCGGAACGAGGTGATTGAATGAGCGATGTTGTGGTCCTTTACGCATCAGGTATTACGAAGAACACCGAGAAGATAGCCAAATACATAGGGAAGAAAGCCGACGCAGACCTCTTCGACCTGAAGGCGGTTAGCCTAGTCGATCTCAAGGAGTACAAGACCGTCGTGTTCGGAACCGGAATCCATGCCGGGAAGCCATACAAGCAGGTCGTCAGCTTCATCCAGAACAACAAGTCCCAGATCGAAGGGAAGGACGTGAAGCTGTTCATCTGCTGCATGTACAACGACGAGAAGGGCAGCTCCCAGTGCGCCAGGGTCTCAAAGGAGCTCGGCATCCCAGACGCGGTGTTCTTCAACAAGAAGGAGAAGGCGATGAACGAGGACGGCTTCCCCGCCTCCGTCGACGATTTCATAGAGAGGCTCCGATGTCCCCGCTTCTGATCCTGCTTGTGGCGTATATCGTCGTCAACCTCGCCACGATGGCGTTCTACTTCTCGGACAAGAGCAAGGCCAAGAAGGGGGAGTGGAGGACCAAGGAGTCTACCCTCCTGCTGTGGTCCGCCATCGGCCCCTTCGGCGCGGTCGCCGGCATGGAGCTAGCCAGGCACAAGACGAAGAAGGTCAAGTTCAAGCTCGTCTACGTCTTCCTTCTGGTGCACATCGTCGTACTGGTATACCTTGCCTCCAGGTGGGGGTTCGACATCTCTTTCTGAGGAGGGTCCGGCTCGACGGCCGGGATCCCCCTCTGTCCTTTCTTCATTCCGTCATTATCAGCTTGGTCCCTGTCCCAGCGAACGCATGGCCGGACAGGCTCTCCGCGTTCGCAGCGAGCTTCGTCTTCCCGTCGGGGGCGTAGAAGGAGTGCTTGTAGAACGCGTTGGCGCCGATGCTCGCCACCGACCCTCCGATGTCTACCGATCCGAGCGAGGCGCATTCGCTGAAGGCGCTCTTCCCGATTTCCATGACTCCGTCCTGCACCGTCAGGCTCTCCAGCCCGGCGCAGCTGTAGAACGCATAGGCTCCGATGGATTCGACGCTCCCTGGGATGGTCAGCGACTTCATACCGTTGCAGTAGGGGAACGCCTTGTATCCGACGGAGCAGACGCCGCCCAGGTCCAGCGTCTCCATGCCCGTGCATCTGTAGAACGCGTTGGTACCAATGGAAGCGCCAGTTCCTGCGAACACGACGCTCTTCAGACCGGTGCATGCGCTGAACGCGCTGGTCCCGACGTCGACCTCGTCTCCCGGGATAACCAGGGCTGCCAGCTCGGAGCATCCGTAGAACGCGTAGGACGAAATGCTGGAGAGCCCCTCGGGCAGAGCCAGGCTGCTCAAGGACGTGCATCTGGCGAAGGCCTTGTACCCGACGGACCTGACCTCGCCGAGGTCCGCGGATGTCAGGGAGCCGCAACCGTAGAACGCCTTGGAGCCTATGGACGTCACCGGGATGTATCCGGCGCTGGTGGAAACGCTCCCGGGGACAACCAGAGAGGATATGCCGTCCGCATGGCCTATGAGCGCCACCTGCCTGTCTTTGGAAAGGCAGGAGGTGACCTGGTACCTCAGCCCGTCCTTAGAGAACTTGAAGCCGTCGACGAACTTCGTGGAGAGGACGAGGGCGCCGTTCTCGCCCTTGAACTTGTATCCCGCGATGTCGGCCGGCACGGGAGACAGGGGAGTGGCCCCGTCCGCATCGTAGAAAGAGCATCCCCCGAAGGCTCCGGAGCCGATGGAGGCCACTGTGCTGGCCACGGTCACCGACCGAAGCCCTGCGCATCCGTAGAATGCCCTGTACCCGATACTCTCCAGTCCGTCCTTGGTGACCAGGTCGGACATCTTGTTGCATCCGTAAAATGCGAACTTGCCGACGGAAGCGACGTTTCCAGGGATCGTCAGGCTCTCCAGGGAGGAGCATCTGGTGAACGCCCTCTCTCCTATGATCTCGACGTCCTTCCCGATGTAGACCGATGCGACCTTGCTGAAGCCGTAGAAAGCCCTCTTTCCTATGCTCACGATGCCGTCCGAGACGACTATCGCCTTGGCAGTCTTCTTGAAGGCGGCCCAGTTGGAGTCGCCGTCCGTGTCAGGGATCTCCCCGGTCCCGTAGAAGCGGAGGGTCGAAGATGCTGAATCGTAGGAGAAGAAAACCTCGGAGGGAACGTACGCCGTCCTCGAGAGCGCAGGAGGGGCGAGCGCACCTGTGTTCGGGAAGTGCGTGTCCCTCACGGGCTTGAAGAACCCCTCGCTGTCGGACCCGGCGAGCAGGTACGTCCTGCTGATCCCGGAATCCTGGTCGTCCCATGTGGCGTCCACAAGGTACCAGGCGCCGTCATCCATCATCACGTAGTCGTACATGTGGTTGGTCAGGGCCCCGTTGTTGCCGAGGGCGTTTCCCGTGACTATGACGCACGGGACGTCGTGGAGGTCGCAGAGCGCCTTGAAGAGCTTGGCGTATCCTTCGCAGACGACCATATGGTCGCCGAGGAGGGCGTTGTAGAGCGAGTAGTCCGCCTCCGTGACCGTGCGTTCGGAGTACGTCAGGAGGTTGCAGACGTAGTCGTGTATGCTGACCACTGCGGAATACCTGCTCGAGTCGTCTATCTCGATCGAGCCCAGCGCGGACTCCATGTCGCGGTGGGCCGCGGAGGCGGATGCGAACAGGCCTGTGTGCGCGTAGCTGATGGTGAACGTCTCATCGTCCACGTTCAGGTCCATGGGCCCCTGCGTGACGTACATTCCTATCCATTCGCATTTCAGGGAGATGTAGGCGTTCATCATGTAGCCTTTCAGGAGCTCGAGGCCCTCCTCGCCCGAGAACATGGACGAATCGTGCTCGAACGTTGTGGTCAGGGTGTCGCCGGACATGCGGACCGACTCGTCGTAGAGGATCTTAGAGAACTCGTCCAGGCCGTCGTAATACCATGTCCTGTACGAGTCTTCGGCCTCCGACTCGTCTGCGACGGACGCGCAGGCCATCGCGAAAGCGACTACGACGCCCAGCGCGAGGACGGCTCTCCAGGCCGCCGGAAGTTTCGTGCTTTTAAACTGCATGGGTGAGGAATGGCATTTTGCGTATAATTAAGGTGTAGGGCCTCCTCCTTCGTGCCCGAGCGATTGTTATTTAGGCCGGGGACGCCCTCACGGCGATAAAGAGGCAGAGAGCCGCCCTCTTTGCGGCGAGTCTCAAAAAAAAGGGGTCCATCCATGCGCGCGGCGCTTTATGCCAGGGTTTCCACCGAAGACCAGGCCAGAGAGGGTTTCTCTCTGGACGCCCAGGTGAAGCGCATGGAGGCGTACTGCAGGGTCCGCGGATGGGATGTGGCGGGCGTGTACAGGGACGAGGGGCAGTCGGGCCGCTCCTCCAGCCGTCCCGAGTACACCAGGATGATGGCCGAGGCGGACTCCTGGGACGTCCTCCTGGTCCTGAAGATGGACCGTATCCACAGGAACAGCGTCAACTTCGCGGTCATGATGAACGACCTCCGCTCCAAGGGGAAGGAGTTCAACTCGATGCAGGACAAGTTCGACACTACCACGGCCATGGGGAGGTTCGTGATGGACATAATGCAGCGCATCGCCCAGCTCGAGAGCGAGCAGATAGGCGAGAGGGTGAAGCTGGGGATGACCTACAAGGCCAAAGGGGGTAACGGGCATCTCGGCTCCGGCCATCCGTACGGGTACAGGTACGAGGGCGGGGAGCTGCTGGTCGTGGAGGAGGAGGCGTCCGTCGTCCGCTCCATATACGACATGAGGATCCGCGGCTCCACCCTGAAGGACATATCGGACTTCCTCAACTCAGTCGGCGTCCCGTCCAAGAAGGGAGGGAGATGGAGCCCGCAGACCGTCTCCGGGGTGCTCAAGAACCCCATCTACGCCGGATACAGGGTATGGAACGGCATATCCTGCAGAGGGGAGCAGGAGCCGATAATCGAGGTCGAGAGGTACGAGGCCGTAAACGGGCCGTTCGAGGGGGCACGATGCGCGCGGCGGTCTACGTCAGGGTCTCCACGGAGGAGCAGGCCGCGGAAGGATACTCCCTGGAGGCGCAGAGGTCCGTCCTGGAGGACTACTGCCTCGCAGAAGGCTGGGACGTGGCCGAGGTCTACGAGGACGACGGGTTCTCCGGGAGGAGCGACAGGCGCCCAGCCTACCGCAGGATGATGTCCGAGATGGACAAGTGGGACGTCCTCCTCGTGATAAAGATGGACCGCATCCACAGGAACAGCCGCAACTTCATGGCGATGATGGAGCATCTGGACAGGAACGGCAAGAAGTTCGTCTCTTCCACCGAGTCCCTGGACACCACCAACGCCCTCGGAAGGTTCGTCGTCGACATGATACAGCGCATCGCCCAGCTGGAGAGCGAGCAGATCGGGGAGAGGACCCACATGGGGATGCGCGAGAAGGCGGAGTCCCTGGAGAAAGCGGATTCCGGGAAGAGGACCATGGGCTTCACCCCGCCCTTCGGATACCGCCTGGAGAAGGGGGCGCTGGCCGCGGTTCCGGAGGAGATGGCCGTGGTCGAGCGGATGTTCAATTCGTACATGTCGGGGCGCACAGTGGACTCCATATGCTACGACCTCAACCGGGAGGGGAGCCTCACGCGGAGGGGCAACCCCTGGACGAAGCACAGCCTGCGCAACATACTCCACAACCCGGTCTATGCCGGGTTCATGAGGTGGGAGGACCTCCTGATACGCCATACCGCCGACGTCGTGGTGACCCCGAGGGAGTTCAACGAGATACAGGACGCGATGCTAGGCAAGGACCGCTCCGGCTCGGACGCGGGGAAATACCGCATACCGGACTGTCTGCTGCGAGGAGAGCCTCTCGGATAGAGCTGGCCGTTCGTTGAGTTGTCATTATTATATGTTCTTAGATGTATCCATTTTATTATGTTGTATTGTTATTCTTATCCGGGTCTTTGACCCAGGAGGAAAACAAATGAGTGAATTCAAGCCGTTGGATCCCACGGCATGCGGACTGTTCTTCGTCGCGGCGATATCCTTGCCGCTGGCGCTGGGACAGCTGATAAACGATCCGTCGGTCATCCCCGTCCTGCCGTCGGGAGATGCCTTCAAGGTCATCGGGATATGCATTCTGGTAATCGCGCTGCTGGCGTACATCGCGGGCAGCAATTTCGGTTTCACCGTGTTCGCCCTGGTGGGGGCCGCCGTGGCGCTCACTGGATTCGGGATGGGACCGGTGGAGAACCTGACGTTCGCGCTTCTCTACTTCATCGCCATCGTATGGTCCATCAAGATCGGGACGCCCAAGGCCCTGTCCGTCATATGTCTGACTACGGGGCTGATCTTCCTGACGGTGGGCCTTTCCGGCATCATCGACGGGGACTGGCATCTGGCCATCGGAATCTCCGCCCTTCTGAACTTCGCATTCAACCTCTACCTGTCCGTCACTCTGGCGCTGGAGAGGCCTGCCTGGTGAAGTTTCTTTCAAACTGCCCAGCCCGCAAGGCGGCTTCCCCGTCCTGCGGGCAATCCATACGCCTCCCGGCCCTTTCTCGGACGCTCCCGCTCCCCAATCGGATAAAGTATAATAGTACGAGCCTAATCACCGTCCGGTCTTTATGAAAACTGAAACCAAGAAGAAGGTGTTCGCCTACCTCATGGTCGGCATAATGGTGCTCGTTGCTGTCACAGCAGGCGTTGCCGCTCTCGTCTGATGCCGAGGGTCGCGATAGTCACCGGCGCTTCTTCCGGCGTCGGCGCCGAGTTCTGCAAGGCGTTGGACGCAAGAGGGCTGGACGAGATCTGGCTGGTCGCCAGGCGGAAGGGCGCGCTCGAAGAGGTAGCCTCGGGGCTGAAGACCAGCTCCAGGATCGTCCCTTCCGACCTCTCCACGCCCGATGGCAGGGAAGAGGTGGCTAGGCTGGTGTCGATCGAGTCTCCCGACGTCCGCTTCCTCGTGAACTGCGCGGGCCTCGGCCGCTTCGGCGACAGCTTCTCCATCGATGCGGCGGACACCCGTTCCATGATGGAGGTCAACATGTCGTCCGTCGTGGAGCTGACCTCCGCCTGCGTGCCCCACATGTCTCCCGGGTCCAGGATAATCGCCCTGTGCTCCGAGGCGGCCTATGTCGCAGCCTACAGGCTCGGCGTATACGCGGCCTCGAAAGCGTTCGTCAGGAGCTATCTGGACGCGCTCAGGCTCGAGGTGGAGGACAGGGGGATCTCGGTTCTGGAAGTCTCCCCGGGATGGATAGACACTCCTTTCATACAGGGGGTCGAGTCCTCCTGCAAGGCGCCCGCCAAGGTGTTCGGCGGCATCGTGTCCAAGGAGGACGTGGTGGCTAAGGCCTTGCGCGACTCCGACAGAGGGAGGAGGAGGTCGGTATGCGGGCTCAAGACCCGCGCGACCATCGGTCTCGCCGTCCATCTCCCTCGGTTCGCTTCCTGGTACTGGCGCAGGATGTGGAGACGACAGGGCAGCCCTGCCGCTCCGTTTCGATCTCATTCTTCTTCTGTTCCGTCCTTCCCGAAGTCCGGCTTTAACAGGAAGTATGCAGCGACGAGGATCGTCAGGGACAGAAGCCCGGCAGCCAGGCAGCACAGCATTATGCTGTCGTCGAACACGTACACGTCTCCCACGAAGAGGTCCCTCAGGACCATCATGAGCGTCGTCAGGAGGTTCAGGGAGCTGGTGCCGAGCACCTCCCGGATGCTGGCCAGCACGTCCGCCATCTTCCACGAGACTATCCCAGCGTACACGGCAGCCCCGGCCAGGATCCCGACGAACCTGAACGAGAGGACGACGGAGGTGGTGGTCCCCAGGCTCCTCCTGCTGGTCGAGGAATGCAAGCTGCCCAGGGCAGGGGTCACTATGCATCCGAGGCCGAGCCCCATGACGAGGAGGGACGCGGCAACGAACACGAGGCCGTCTGTCATCGTCTGGGAGGCCAGGAGAAGCCCGCAGCACACTATCGCAGCGCCCGCCAGGACCCATCTGCGTAAACCCGTCCGGCCTATCGTCGCGCTCGCAGCCATGGACGTCGCCCCGGCTCCAGCCAGGAAGATCAGGAACATCGCGGACGCGGGGTACACGCCCATGTCCATCCCTATCATCAGGAACCTCAGGAGGTACTGGATTATCCCAAGCCCGCAGAACCCGGCCAGGAACATGCAGAGCACGCATCCGATCTCGTTCCTCTCGTCCGCTCTCGGGAAGATGGGGTCCGACGCTCTGCGCTCCACCATCAGCAGCACGGCCAGTATCGCCAGCGAAACGAGGACGAAGGCGAAGGTCTCCTCGGACACCAGCTCGAACTCGTTGTTGACGAGCTGGGTGAAGAGCATGAAGACGACCATGAACAGTGTTATCAGGAACGTGCCCAGGGCGTCGTGGCTGCCGCTCGGCTTAGAATCCGGGAGGTGCAGGTACGCAACCGTCCCTCCGGCCACCGCCAGGAAGGTGCATATGGGAACGAAAGATTCGGCGTCGATCTCGAAGGTCGTCCAGCATCCGAACGCGAAGCCGAAAAGGGAGCCGACGGCGAAGGCTCCGGTCATGAGGCCGTGCATCCTGCGCATCGCGCGGCCCCGGAGGAGCATCCCCACCGAGGTCATCGAGACGCTGAAGATCATGCCTGCTCCCAGTCCCTGCACGATGCGGCCCGCCAGGAACGCAGTCGAGGCCTCGGAGAACATCACAACGGACCCGCCGATGAGGAACAGGCCCACTCCAGCCGCGAGGGGCCCTCTCATCCCGTACACGTCGATGAGCTTCCCCGCCAGCGGCATGACCGCCACCTCGGCAATGATGTAATAGGAGAGGCTCCAGCCGCCCAGCAGCTCCAGGAACTTGAACCCGAACGCGAGCTCCGGAATCTTCATCCCCGTCCAGGACAGGCTTACCGCCATGGTGCTGAGCGCCAGCGCGGCCAAGGCGACCATGTTTCTTTTGAACTCTGCTTCCATGAGCCGAGAACCGCTACATTGTTGAAAACAGTTGCCTTATCCGCGGTGCAAGCAGGTTAAATCCAAGTTGGACATACTGGACGGCATCATGACGGTCAGGAATCGCACGGCCACGTTCATGGCGGACGGAAGGGTCGTCTCCAGGGTGCTCTTCGACGCGGAAGGGCTGGGGGCGCCCGTCCCGCAGGTGCCTACCAGGAAGGGCTTCGCAGGGGAATGGGAGCCGGCCGCCCTCGAGGATCGCGACATCACCGTGGAGGCCGTCTACAGGCCGGTGAGGATCACCTATGTGCAGCACGACGGCGCCTCGTTCGAATCGCGTCCCGGAGGGCCGGTGCCTGCGGTCCTGCCCGTAGAAGGCTGCCAGGGCGAATGGGAGCCGTTCTTCGCTCTGGACTGCGACGTCGTCGTACGCGCCAGATACAAGGGCCCCAGGCATACGCTGAAGCTGGTCGCGGACGGCAAGGCTGTAGGGCAGGCAGAGTGCCGGGAGTCGCAGTTCCCCCGCCTCCCGCCGGTGCCTTTCAAACCGGGGTTCGCCGGACGCTGGGAACCCTACGTCCCGCGGAGGGGAGAGGTGACCGTCAACGCGGTGTACAGGCCCCTGAAGTGCGTCTACGAGGTCGGCATAGGAAGGACGGTAGAGAAGGACGTCGCCGACGATCCTCCCGAGATCCCTGCCAGGGAGGGGGCCGGAGCCTACTGGAGCCGCCGCAAGACCGTCACCGGGGACTACCGGGCGCAGGTCCGCTATGAGGTCCCCCCGGCGCTGCGCGGGTTCGTCGCGACTGCCGGCGGGCCGTCCCGCGAGAAGTTGCTCGCCGCCGTGGAGGAGCTGCGCTTCGTCTCCGACCACTGGAGCTCGGTGGAGGAGGACGATCCGGCACCGCAGGCGAATGATATTAAGAGCGTAGAGTATTCATGCGAGGGAACCGAATGGGAGGCGCTGGCGAGCAGGCTGTCCTCCGCTCAGAGGGAGTACCTCGCCGCCTGCATAGGGGACGGCGACAGTCCGGCCGAGGTTCTCAGAAGGCACGGAACGACCATGCTAGCCATGGAGACCGGCATAAACGCTCTCGCCGAGGACGTCATAGGCGATCCGGTGGTGCTGAGCGGAGAGGTCGAGCCGGACTACTCTGACGAGATCGAAGAGGTGCTGAAGGATGGGAACTAAGGTTGGAAGGAAGTCCGCGAACATAATTATCAAGGCTCTGTCGTCCGGGGTCGTGCCGAGCAGGGGCGCGGAGCAGATCGCCGTAGGCAGGAAGGAGGAGGTGCTGTCCTTCGACAGGGACCTTCAGGACGTGTCCGACGGGATCGGCGTATTCAGGTTCATCGTCGGGGACTACGGCACCGGCAAGACCTTCCTGTCGCAGCTGGTGCGCACCCATGCCGCCGACGCCGGGTTCGTCGTGATGAGCGCAGACCTGTCTCCCGCCCGCAGGCTCAGGGGCAGCGGCGGCGAAGGGATTATGACCTATCGCCAGCTGGTGTCCAGCATGTCCGTGAAGGGGATGATGGACGGAGGCGCCCTCGAAGCCGTCCTCCAGACGTGGATGGAGAACTTGCGCAACAGGGCGGCGGAGAGGACCGGCCAGGACCCCGCGTCAGTACCGGTGAGGGAGGTGGAGGACCTTATACGCCGCGAGACCGAGCCCATGGCATACCTCCCGTTCTATAACGACTTTAAAAAGGTGCTGGTGAAGTACTACGTGCGCATGCGCGTCGGGCGCGACACATCGGACCAGATCCGCTGGCTCAACGGGGACTGCACCTCTCTGAAGGAGGCCAAGGACGCCCTCGAGGTCGGATCGTGCGTCAAGGACGACAACTGGTTCGAGTTCGTCAAGATGTGGGCCGCCCTGTCGGCGGTGGCGGGCTACAAGGGCCTGGTGGTGATACTGGACCAGGCGGACGTGCTGACCAAGATCGGCTCAGCCGCCAGGACGTCGAACTACGAGACGGTCCTGTCCATGTACAACGACCTGGCGCAGGGGCATGCGAAGTCCATGGCCATGTACCTGTGCGGCACCGCCGACTTCCTGGAGGACCCGGACCGCGGCCTGTTCAGCTACGGGGCATTGAGGTCCAGGATAGAGGAGAGCCGCTTCGAGAAGGGCCGCGGTTCGGTTTCAGGCTCCGTCCTCCGCACCAGGCCGCTCACCGTGGAGGAGCAGGAGGCCCTTCTGCTCAGGATACTGGAGCTCCATCAGATAGCCAACGGGTACGAGTCGTCCGTCACGCAGGACATGGTGGAGGAATATATGCGCGACGTCAGGGCGAACTCCGCCTCGGTAAGCCCCAGGATCCTGTCCAGGGACTTCATCGGGCTTCTGAACGTGCTCATGGACGACCCGGATGCCGACTTCCGCTCGCTGGTATCGGGAAGGGCCGTAGAGGAGGACGTAGGACAGACGTTCCGATGGCGGGCGATCCCATCCGAACCCCTAAATGCTGGACGGCGATTCCCAGCCATGGCCATTAACAACAGCATCCTGGACTCAGTCGGGAATACGCCGATGGTGGAGCTGAGGCGCATCAGCCCCAAGGGCACGAAGGTGTACGCCAAGCTGGAATGCCTCAACCCCAGCGGGTCCATCAAGGACAGGATAATCAAGCCGATCATCGAGGACGCCATGTCCAGAGGGCTGCTGGAGGAGGGCGGGACCATCGTCGAGCCCACTTCCGGCAACACCGGCATCTCCATGGCCTTCATCTGCGCCGCCATGGGGTTCAAGGCCGTCCTGGCCATGCCAGAGACGATGTCCAAGGAGCGCGTCAACTTCGTCCGCGCGTACGGCGCCGAGATCGTCCTGACACCCGGCTCCGAAGGGATGGACGGGTCGATCAGGGCGGCTCGCCGCATAGCGGAAGAGCGCGGAGGGTTCGTTCCCAACCAGTATGACAACCCTGTGAACACCGAGGTCCATTGCGCCACCACCGGGGCCGAGATAATCAGGGACCTTCCGGACCTGGACGCGGTGTTCGCCGGGATCGGTACCGGAGGGACGATCTCTGGCATAGGGAAGGCCATCAAGCAGGCAGGGATCAAGGCGGAGGCCGTCGGGATACAGCCCGCGGAGTCGCCGCTCCTCACAGGCGGCAAGGCCGCTCCTCATAAGATCCAAGGGATAGGCGTCAACATAGTGCCTAAGAACTATCGTAAAGAATATGTAGACAGGATAGTCGACGTGCATGACGACGACGCCGTGGCGATGGCCCTGCGGCTGGCTCGCGAAGAGGCTGTATTCGGCGGCGTATCCTCCGGCGCCAACGTATCTGCCGCCGTGGAATACGCTGAGAGCCATCCCGGATGCAAGGTAGTCGCGATAATACCCGACCGCGGCGACCGCTATTTCAGCACCGGGATGTACGATCTCTGAGCCTCCGGGCTCCCGTTTCCGGACGGTCTCCGGAGACGGTTTTCATCTTATTTTTGTAGATTATATTGACGCATCAATATATTATTGTATTAATTTATATTATATTATAAATTTAATTTATTTTATTTTTTAAATTTAATATTCTATATAGTAATTATTGCCACATTATTAATTATATTTAAAATAGTATGTTAAATCATTTTGTTATAGTATTGTTTTAAATATAATGAAAAAAGGACAAAAAATGCCAAATCCAAATGTTTAAATATGGTATAATTGACGATCCGATGATGTTAGAAAGTTTTATATAGTGATGACGTGATGTAATATTCGCTAAGACGGGACAACCGTCGAATAAGGAAGTGCTAAGCTCTTCCGGCAACAAGGGAGGAAAAGAAAATGGCAAACGAAGAGATAATTGCGGATCTGAGAAAGTCGATCGAGACCTGGGACTTCAAGCTTGCCCAGTCTGCCACCCAGCGCGCCATCGACGCCGGGATGGAAGTCGGAGACATCATCGGAAACGGACTCGGAAAGGGAATGGAGACCATCGGAGTAAGGTTCGACAAGGCGGAGATCTACCTCCCCCAGGTCGTCGCAGCTTCCAAGGCTATGGAGGCCGCTCTCGGAGTCCTCAAGCCCCTGATGGAGTCCGGATCCGGATCGCTCAAGGGAACCGTCATCATGGGAACCGTCGAGGGAGACATCCACGAGATCGGAAAGAACGTCTGCTGCGCCATGCTCAGGGGAGCCGGCTACAACGTCATCGACCTCGGGCCCGATGTGTCCGCGATGGACTTCATGGATGCGGCAGAAGAGAACGACGCGCAGGTCTGCGGAGGATCCGCGCTCATGACCACCACCCTCGAAGCTCAGAGAGAGCTCGTCGAGACCATCAAGGAGATGGAGGCCCCCTACAAGGCCATCTTCGGAGGAGCGCCCTGCAGCCAGGCATGGTGCGATGAGATCGGAGCGGACGGATACTCTGAGACCGCAAACGAGATTATAGGGCTTGTCGACAAGCTGACTGGAAACTGATTGGAGGAATTAGAAATGGCAGCAACGAGATTTCTCACTATACCCGACGTCTACGAGAGGTTCATAAAGGGAAAGAAGGTCCCAGAAGCAGACTGGGACTACAAGATCATACCTCAGAACGCTTCCGCTCTCAAGGAGAAGTACAACATCAAGATCGACACCTTCATCCCCGAGGACAAGGCCCAGAAGGACGCTCTGTTCCAGGCCGGACTTGAGATGCTGGTGGAGACCGGATTCTACTGCCAGGACCTCGGACGTGTCCTCAAGGTCACCGAAGAGGAGGTCTGGGAGGGAGTCAAGAGAGCGCCCAAGAAGCTGATCCTCGGAGAGGGGAGGGACATCGCAAGGTTCTACCCCAGGCGTGGCAACTCTTCCGTGAAACCCATAATCCAGGGAGGTCCCACCGGGTCCCCTCTGTCTGAAGACTACTTCGTCAAGATCATGCAGTCCTACGCCCAGGAGGGAATCGTGGACGACCTCGTCAACGGTGTCATGACCACCGTCGAGGGGAAGCCTGCCAAGAGCAAGACGCCTTGGGAGGTCCGCGCCACGATGCAGGAGCTCAGGGCGACCAAGGAGGCAAGGACCAGAGCCGGAAGGCCCGGGCTCGGCGTCTAGGGACCCGAGACCCCTCTGTCCGAGGCCGCCAGGCTGGTCGCTGACTGTCCCTCTGCCGGACACAGGATCACCGACGCCCACGAGTGCTCGCAGCTCAACGAGCTCAAGATGGACATGACCGGTCTGAACATGCTCGCCGGATGGACCGTCGCTGGCGACACCATCATGATCGAGCAGATGCCCATCTTCGGAGGATACACCGGAGGGGTCGAGGAGACCGCCATCTGCGACGTCGCCACCACCCTCGCGTCCTTCGCGCTGTTCTGCGGTAACTTCCACCTGGACGGACCTATCCACATCAGGTGGGGAACGACCATGGCCAAGGAGACCCTGCAGGTCGCCGGATGGGCATGCGCGGCGGTCGACGCCAACACCGACCTGCTGCTCGCCAATCAGTACTACCCCATCGCCGGGCCCTGCACCGAGATGTGCCTCCTGGAGACCGCAGCCCAGGCCATCAACGACACCGCCTCCGGAAGGGAGCTCCTCTCCGGATCCGCAGCAGCGAAGGGTGTCGTCCAGGACAAGACCACCGGAATGGAGGCCAGGATCATGGGTAACGCAGCCGCTGCCACTGCAGGAATGAAGGTTTCCGAGGTCAACGAGATCCTCGGAAAGCTGGTCCCCATGTACGAGGCCCACTACACCGACGCACCCGCCGGAAAGACCTTCCAGGAGTGCTACGACGTGACCTCTGTAAGGCCCACCAAGGAGTACCTCGAGGTCTACGACAAGGCTGTCGCCACCCTCGAGAGCGTAGGACTGGACATGAGCAGGGCTAACTGCTCGGGAATAAGGGTCTGCAAGAACTGACCAGAAAGCATTTACGGGCGTCCGGGAGCTTCTCCGGGCGCCCCGAGTCCTCCTTCAGGGTCCCGCGCCCTTTTTGCGGGGCCTCATTCCTCATGCCTGCTTGATATAATAGCATGGCGATTTGCATCCATGGAATTCTCCGAGCTCGCAAGAGCCAGATATTCGGTCAGGAGCTACAGCGATCGCCCAGTGGAGGACGAGAAGATCCGCGCCGTCCTGGAAGCCGGGAGGGTCGCCCCCACCGCGAAGAACATCCAGCCAGCCTGCGTGTACGTGGCCAGGAGCGCAGAGTCGATCTCCAGGCTCAGGGCGGTGTGCAAGATGGCCTTCGACGCGCCCGTGGTGCTCGTCGTCTGCGCGGACCTGTCGTCATCTTTCGTCAGCCCCTTCACCGAGCGCAACTTCGGCGACACTGACGCGGCTATCGTCACGGACCACATGATGATGCAGGCGACGGAGCTCGGCCTCGGGACCTGCTGGGTAGGGTGGTTCGATCCCGCACCGATCAAGGAGGCCCTGGGGATCCCCGAGGGGCTGACGATAATGGACATCCTCCCGATGGGATACCCATCCGAGTCGGCGGCGCCCTCGCCCAGGCATTCCGAGAGGAAGCCGATGGAAGCCTTCGCGAGGGAGGTGTGAAGTCCTTACGAGCCTCGCCCGCGTCTCGCCATTGAGATCTTCGGGCGAGGAAGAGGCCTCGCAGCGGCTGACGTCGAGGCCTCCTTATCCTCCTTCCTGGTCGCCATAAGGCTCCAGGAAGCCTCGGCTTCATAATCCTCAGCAGCCGCCGATATGATTCTGGCGTTTCGGCGCGGTTTCTAGATTTCGATGGCATTATATATCGAACTGACGATGGCGCACGCATGTAGGCGTAGACGAGCATCATCGCAACCGTCGGCTGCAGCCATGTCTGCCAGCTTTCGCTGTAATGGTGCCCTAGCCTATGTGCTATCGATTGGAATATTTAAAGAAAGCGTGATTTTTACGCAATCTTTAAGTATTGATTAAACTTCTTGAACTCAACGGGGGGCGCTCCGGCGAGCAATCGGGTCTCTAAAACCTGTCAGCGGGGTTCGACACCCCGGCCTCTCGCCACTCGTCATCGGTCGATAGCATGGGCGTAAAATTCACTGATCCTCAGATTCAGCACTTGATGGAATACGGAGACGAAGACTGGTCGGGCGCGGAGTTCGACGACGCGGCGGCAAGGGACAAGGAGTTCTCTGCCAACATGTCGAGGCTGAAGGCGTCCAACGACAAGGGCGTGAAGGAGGTCATAGGCAGCCCCTGCAACGACCTCACAGACCTCGCCAACGCCATCAGGGACAAGCTGAAGGCCAGAGGGTTCATAGAGGTCCACACCCCGATATTCGTGTCCAAGGCCGCCCTGGCCAAGATGACGATCACCGAGGACCATCCCCTCTACAAGCAGGTGTTCTTCATAGACGACAAGAGGGCCCTGAGGCCGATGCACGCCATGAACCTCTATGCGGTGATGAGGAAGCTGAGGGACCACACCGACGGTCCGGTGAGGATATTCGAGATAGGGTCCTGCTTCAGGAAGGAGTCCAAGAGCTCCACCCATCTCGAGGAGTTCACCATGCTGAATCTGGTGGAGCTCGGGCCGGACGGTGACGCCATGGAGCACCTCAAGCAGTACATCGGGGACGTAATGGACGCGGTCGGGGTCGAGTACACCACCACCCGCGAGGAGTCCGACGTGTACGTGGAGACCCTGGACGTCGAGATAGAAGGAACGGAGGTCGCTTCGGGCGCCATCGGGCCCCACAGGCTGGACCCGGCGCACGACATACACGAGCCCTGGGCCGGCGTCGGGTTCGGGCTCGAGCGCCTGCTCATGATAAAGAACGGCAAGAGCAACGTCAGGAAGACCGGGAAGAGCATCACATACGTCAACGGCTACAAGATGGACTGAGGCGAGAAGATGATTTCAGACATTATATCGAAGGCCGAGAAGGGTTATCCCCTCGGCTCCAAGGAGATTTACGAGCTCATGTCCATCAAGGACAAGGACCAGACGGAGGAGCTCTTCGCGGCCGCGAGGAGGGTCCGCAACAAGATGTTCGGGAAGAAGATCTACACCTACGGGTTTGTCTACTTCTCGACCCACTGCAAGAACAACTGCACGTTCTGCTACTACAGGAGGTCCAACACCGGGATAGACAGGTACCGTAAGTCGGTGGAGGAGATCGTCGAGCTCTCCGGAAGCCTCCAGGACGCGGGCATCAACCTGTCCGACCTCACCATGGGGGAGGACCCCAAGATGTACGCCGACGACTACAAGCTCCTCCTGGAGACCATCTCGTCCGTCCACGACGATGTGGGCATAAGCATCATGGCCTCGCCCGGGGCCCTCCCGGAGCGCATGTTCGCCCCCATCAGGGAGGCCGGTGCCGACTGGTATGCATGCTACCAGGAGACGTACAACAGGAAGCTGTTCGAGTCCCTGAGGCTGGAACAGAGCTTCGACGACCGTCGCAACCAGAAGATATGGGCCAGGAAGGCCGGCCTGCTCACCGAGGACGGCATGATGATCGGGCTGGGCGAGAGCGTCAAGGACAGGGCCAACACCATCCTGACCATGAGCGGGCTGGGATGCGACCAGGTGAGGGCGATGACGTTCGTCCCGCAGGTTGGGACCCCCATGCAGGACTTCAAGCCCTACGACTCCACCGAGGAGCTGAAGGCCATCGCCATCATGAGACTGATCAACCATGACAAGCTCATCCCCTGCAGCCTTGACGTCGAAGGCATAGCAGGGCTCAAGACCAGGATAAACGCCGGCGCCAACGTCGTGACCTCGATAGTGCCGCCCAGCAAGAACCTCGCAGGGGTCGCGCAGCACGAGCTCGACATCGAGAACGGCAACCGTTCCGTGGAGCACGTCTTCGAGATGCTGGAGGACATGGGGCACCGCCACGCCACCAGCAACGAGTACAAGTCGTTCCTGGCGAAGCACAGGGCCGGGAAGGTCTCCTCATGACGCGCATCGCCATAGTGGGCGGCGCCCTTCAGGGGATGGAGGCCGTCCTGCTGTCCAAGGCGGCGGGGTACGAGACCGTCGTTCTCGACAGGAAGCCCCGCGCCCCCGCATTGTCCCTGTGCGACGAGCCCCTGGTCCTCGATCCCACCAAGGACCCAGAGGAGGCGAAGAAGGTCTTTTCGGGGTGCGACGCGGTCATCCCTGCATGCGAGGAGCTGGACCTGCTCAGATGCTTGGACTCCATGGCACTGGACGTTCCGCTGCTCTTCGACCTGAAGTCATACAACACGTCATGCTCCAAGAACCGCTCCAACGAGATCATGGCCTCGGTCGGGGTCCCTCTGCCCAAGCCCTGGCCGGAGTGCGGGTATCCCGCGATAGTGAAGCCGTCCAGCCAGAGCGGGAGCATCGGCGTGTCCGTCGCCATGAACGAGGACGACATGAGGAGAGGTCTGGAGTTCATCGACAGCATAGGCGACGAGCCGGTCATCCAGGAGTTCGTCCACGGGAAGAGCGTCTCCATCGAGGTCATCGGCGACGGGAGCAAGGCGAGGTCCTACGTGACGACAGAAGTCTGTCTCGACTCCAACTATGACTGCAAGATGGTCAGATGCAATCCAGACGTCCTGTCCAGGGAGGACGACGAGCTCTTCGGGAAGATCGGAAGGGACGTGGCCGAGGCCATGGGGCTGTCCGCCCTGATGGACGTGGAGGCCATACTCACGCCAAAGGGGCTGAGGGTCTTGGAGATCGACGCCAGGATACCCAGCCAGACGCCGGCTGCGATAGAGGCCGCCACAGGCGTGAACCTTCTAGAAGAGCTCGCCACCACGGCGATGGGGATCCCCGCCTGCCGGAAGGCGCGCGAAGGATGCTCCGTGTACCGCCACGTGGTGTTCAAGGACGGGGTCTTGAGGTCGAGCGGAGAGAAGGAGTTCGGCCACGTGTCGTCCCCCAGGTTCGCGCCCGGGCTGTTCGGATGCGAGAACTCGATCACCGACTACGAGCCCGGCAGTAAGGAGTGGAGGGCTACCCTCATCTCGACAGCGTCCACCGAGTCCGAGGCCGACTCCAAGGCCAGGGCCTGCATCGACAGGATCCTGGACGAGTGCTCCGCGGAGGAGTTCCTGGACGGCGTCCCGGAGGTGGTATGATGACCCGGCTGACATCAGACATGATCGCGGGGGTCCCGGAGGACAGGATAGACCTGGACTCCGAGCTGAAGAGGATGTGCGGAACCACGGTCAAGGAGATGGCCATGCAGGCGGCAGGCCTGGAAGGGGACTGCGACTTCTCGTCCTTCAAGGTCGGGGTGGTCCCCATAACCTCCGGGCTGGGGGTCATCGGAGGGTTCGCCCAGTCCGTGGACGCAATAGTCAAGAGGCTCGGGATGAGGTCCTACGTCACCAGAGGGACCGACGTCCAGGGCTTCTCCGAGTGCATCAGGGACGGAGCCGACATGGTCATGATGGCGGACGACACGATGTTCATCGCCTACAACGTCCGCGAGGGGAGGCAGACCAACAACTCCTGGGGGACCGCCATGGGATACTCCGTCTGCCTCAGGAACGCCGCAGGGGGCCTCGAAGGCAAAGAGGTCCTCGTCATAGGCGCAGGGTTCGTCGGTACAGAGGCCGTACAGATACTGAAGGGGATGGGCGCGGAGGTGTCCGTCACCGACATAGTGTTCGAGAAGGCCAAGAGGCTGGAGGAGAGGTTCGGCGTCAAGGCCCTACAGGACAAGGAGGAGGCGATCTCGTCCCACGATCTGATCCTCAACGCCGCTCCTGCGTCGTTCCCCGGCAGGATCATGAGGGAAGGGTGCATAGTCTCCACCCCAGGGGTCCCGCACGAATTCGACGAGGAGGGAAGGAGGAGGGCCAAGGCGATCATCCACGACCCTCTCGAGATCGGAACGGCCGTGATGGCCGTCAACAGCGCCTCCTACTCCATAAAGAAAAGGCGAGGGCCGTCCGGCCCCTTTTCAGAGCGGGTAGCACCCGATGATCCCGGACGCGATGCTGGGGTCATCCAGGTCTATCCCGAACTTCTTCTTGAGATACATGTCGGCGTCCAGGGCAGGATAGAGCAGCACCGCGCGGCCGACGCCTTCCGCCTCACCGAGGCATCCGATGTCCTGGGGCAGCATCACCATGTTGCACTCTCCGACGTCGGCGTCGGGCGATATCGCGAAGTCCTCTCCCATCCAGATGAGGTCGGGGTCGGAGGAGTACTGGGCCCTCATGCTGTCGGGAACGTCGAACCCGACCATCTTCCCGTTGACGTCCTCCATGATCATGACATGGCAGTCCGGCGGCTCGAAGGCTATGGTGCAGAACACTACCAGACGCTTATGGCTCCCCTTGCACGCTTCCAGCGCCCTGTTCTCCATAGGCATCCCGAAAGAGGTGTCCACGATGCCGTCCTCGAGGCGGCATACCTCGTAGAACGTCTCGTCGTCGGCTATGAACGCCTTCACTGCCCCTTTGGCGGACAGCACCTTCCTGATAAGAGCGTCGTCATCCATCATTGCGATGCCATTGCGCTAGCGAATAGATATGCCCTGCGTTGGATAGATGTTCAGAAAAGATTAACTAATGCAGTAAAATGTCGCGTTATGATAAGCGAGTCCCTGGTCTGGGTCATCATAGGGGGTGTCCTGGAACCGGTGTGGGTCATAATGCTGAAGAAGTACGACACCGCGGAGTCGCGCAGATGGTTCTGGCTGCTGATGACCGCAGTCTTCATGTATCTAAGCCCGATGTGCGTCGGGATGGCCATGAAGGACATGGACCTCGGGACTGCTTACTCCATGTGGACGGGCATGGGAGCCGTCTTCACCATGATCGTCGGCAGCCTCCTGTACCACGAGAAGGTGGACAGGATCAAGGTGGCCCTGGTGTTCATGATACTGGTCGGGGTCGTAGGCCTCCATCTTTCTGCGGGGGTGCAGATATGAGTATCGCATGGCTGTGGGTGCTCGTCGGCGGGATCTTCGAGACCATGTGGGCGACCACGATGGACCTGTCGGAGTGCTTCACGGACCTGTTCTGGACCGCTGTCACCATAGCGATAATGCCGATCAGCGTTATATTCCTGAACAAAGGCCTGAAGATGGGGCTGCCAACCGGCCCATGCTACTCAGTATGGGTCGGCATAGGGGCGATAGGCTCTGTCGCCGTAGGCATGGTTCTCTTCGGAGAGTTCCCTAATCTCGTCGGATACGCATGCCTGGCGCTGATCATAGCAGGCGTTATCGGCCTGAACCTGGTCACGGAAGGGAAGGAGTCGTGAGGGCTCAGGACTTGCTGGCGCGAAGCTGCGAATAGTGTGGATCGTACTCCCTGTAGTTGGTCCTGAACAGCTTCCCCAGCTCCTTGCCCTTGGACAGGGTCTCGTCGTTATCGGCCGCTGGCTTCTTGCCGTACTCGTCGGAATAGACTATCTTCCCGATCACTTCGATCCCGAAGATAGCCATCGTGTTGGAGATGTGGGCATAGACCTTGTCGGCCTCTTCGACCGAGCCGCCGCACGTGACCACGATCACCGCCTTCTTTCCTGGAGGAAGCGTGACGGAGCCGTCAGAGGCCATGAATGAGAAGAGTCTATCCTCGAGCATCTTGTATTGGGCGCAGGGGCCGTCGAAGTATACAGGGGTGGAGATCACGAGGCCGTCCGCATCCTTGATGTCGTTGAGCACTTTAGACATCTCGTCTTCTATGACGCATTCGCCCTTGGTCTTGCAGGCGCCGCAGGCATTGCAGCCGTGTATCAGCATGTTATGCAGGCTGTGAAGGACTATGATGTTCGTCGAAAGGCCCATCGCGCCGTCGATGACACTGTCTACGAGCGCCGCAGAGTTGCCTTTTGCCCTGGGACTGGAAACTATCGCCACAACTTTGCCCATTGTATCGACCTATCTTATATTTGCTATTTAAATTCTACAAAGAAACTATCCTCAGTTAGCTTCCGTAGTCTTCTTTTCTCTGTGTCTGCGGTTCTCTAGGATGAGAGGTTCGGTCGTGTAGTCGTCGTCCAACGGAACGATGCTGAGGTGCGTGTAGAACGGGTCTTCGTACTTCGAGCCCATATAGCTGTTGATGTCGAGCTCCATGTTGCCAAGGATGCGAATCAGCGTGTTGCGGAGATGCAGAACGTCTTCGCGAGGAATGTTCTCGAAATACTTGTTGTTAAGTTCGGTGATTCCGTTCATCACGCGATCCGCAAGGGCCCGTCCCTCATCTGTCAGATATATAGAGTACTTCTTGCTGCTCTCCGACTTGCGGTCATCGTAGATCAGCTTCTTCTCCCTCAGGATCTTTATGACCCTGTTGGTGTTAGCAGTATCCAGGTCTAGGAATCTGGAAAGACTGACCAGCGTCTGCCCGTCTTGCAGCCTCAGCGCGATGAGGTAGATGGCGTGCGCGCTAGTGAGGCCGTAATCTTTGACAAACTCCGTCATGTTCTTGCGCATCTGAACGCTCATGCGATCGAAGAACGCGGGGAGAAACGAGTTCCAGTAGATGTCCTCGCCACCACTCATAGCCAAGAATGGGATTTCAAATATTAATTGGATTCGATAATAATCCGCTTTTCTATGAAAACTAGGCAAATGAACCAGCTCTCGTTACTGCTATAATATCCTAAAGTCTGGTGTGGTAGGTAAATTCACTCGGGCTGCAGCATCGACTCGAGGTCCTCCGGACTGCAGATCCCCATGTTCTCCCTGACCTCTACGGGGACGGGGACCTTCAGGGCCTCGCAGATCGTCCTGCACCTCTT
>JAFYAH010000066.1 GCA_017540825.1 Candidatus Methanomethylophilaceae archaeon
CCCTCGGTCTGACCATGTTATTACCTAACATATTCTATATGTAAGTAATAGTATAAAACACCTCGCTCCAGCCCTAGCCAGCATATTGATAATGGTCAGAGAACAGGATCGCGATTACTTAGCATGCGCAGAAATTGGGTCCTTGAGGAACCTCTTCGTCCTCAGGAAGCCGTAGCAGAGGACGTGGAAATGCGGCGAGAGCTCCCAGAAGTCCTCCTTCTGGCGCCAGGGGTGGAAGACGGTGACCCCGGCCTCGCCTCCGAGGTTAGGGATAGTGTCGTCGACGTACCTCTGGAGGATGTCGAAGACCTCGTAGGTCTGCATCATGCACTTGGCGAGCTCTTGCGGAGGAGAGAAGACAATCGTTACCAGATAATTGACCAATGGACAGAAGCTTAGGATTCCATCTCTCTTATGTGAACAAGATGTCAATTATCAAAAAACTCGAAAGTGTCCGAATCAGATTCAAAAAGAATTCATAAACTGGTACAAGGGCAAAGAACCGGTCTGCTCGATGAACGCGCCTATCAGGTCGTTCTCCAGTTCCAGAAGATGGCGACGAGGAGATCCGGGCATCGAGAACGACCGGACGCAGGCGCTGTCGACCGCGCTCGAAAGATGCTGCCCCATCCTCTTCCTTATGTCCGCGGACTCACCGATGTACACGATCTCGTCGCCGGCTGAGACGCAGTACAGCCCGCTTCCGTCTGGAAGACCGGACAGGGCGTCCCTGCGTAGAGGGATGCGGCGTGACCAAGGGACCCCCATCCAGCCGTCGTCTCCCGGATTGCCCGAGAGTGTCAGCGGCGCATGGGATGAGAGGCTGTCGGCGTACTGTCCGGCATCGAGCCTTCTGCCGCGAACGCCCGTGCTCTTGTTCCTGGAGCGGGTGTAGCGGGGATGGAAGCGTCCGTGGTTGCAGAGGGTCGATTCCCCCGTCTCCAGGCGGTACCTCCAGAGCGCGAAGGCCTCCCATCCTTCCAGAACCCTCCTGGCGTCTTCGGCTGGCAAACTCAGGGGGGCGACCGAGCACTCGTACTCCCATCCCTCGGCGTCGTTCCATGCCCACAGCGACTGGGCAGCCGTGTGCGGATCGTTGAAGGGCATCTCGTCTCCGGAGCTCAGATAGGTGCGGACGAGCTCGTGGCGCACGCGCCGGTCCAAGGTCCTGGAGGTCTGCCCCACGTACATCAGGGTCTTTCCTCCAGTCGGTCTGATGCGGTAGAGCCCTGGGGATTCCGGGAGGATCCCTTTTTTCACTTCGGAGAACCCGACCCAATCGGTCCATTCGAAGCCGCACCAATCGGAAGAGACCGGGTTAGGGGCCAGATGCAATTCGACGTCGAAAACAGGACGGGAAATACATCCTGACAAGGGATCCGAGGGGTGCATGGACTCAGTAAGTACGCCGGAGTTGAAATGGTTGTTTCAAGACTCCGCTCGCCGGAGCAGGCGGCCGGACCCGATGTCGTAAATTCCTCTGACCGGGCTGTCCGAATACCGGAAGGGTTCATAGACGCCTATCCCTCCGAGAGAAAGGCTGATGTAGGCGTCCAGGGGGGTCGGGCGGCTTCCGAGCAGCCTGCGGTGGACGTTGTTGACGGCCTCGACGTAGAGGACGAAGGAGCGCTTGCTCTGCGTGTCGGCGTTCTTCAGCCTCAGGTACTCGTCCCTGAGCTCGTTCCAGCCGTTGTCGGCATGCCTGATCTCCTCCGCCAGGCCGTCGACGTCGTACCTGAAGGAGCGGTGCTGGAAGCCGAAGCCGCCGTTGCCCTTGTTGTACTGAAGGAAATGATGGCCCGAGGGATCGTAGTACACTATGGCGAAGTCGCAGCTGCAGGCGACGGCCTTTCTCCTGCGGTCGACCTTCTTTATGGTGAGGACCGAGGTCGACTCTTCGGGCTCTTTGAATGGGGTGCCGGCGACCGTTTGCCTGAAGGCGTTGAGGAAGACTCTGTGCACCTCCTTGCCGACCCACTTCATGCCCTGCTCCGGGGCGTCGATGACGAGGTTGTAGTCGAAGTCGTACCCCCTGTTGCCTCCGATCTCCCTGGTGATGAGGTTCTTGCCGCCGCTCCCTATGAGCCTGTACTCGAAGTCGAGCTCGGGGTCTTCCTCGACGACGTGCTTCCGCGCCCTCCTAATGATGTCGGTCAACTCCGCTTTCATAGGCTTGTACTCCCTCTCGCTAACATACTCGTATCTGGGCATGGGCTCGCTCTCCGTAAATCGGTGAATATTGAACAGATGGTATTTAAAATCAAGGTCCAGGGTTCTCAAAACCTATGATGATGAAGTCCGGTATCATCTCTGATCAAGGCGATTGTCGGGCTAACTAAACCATTCGATAATGGCGGAGATGCGGTTTTCAATACCGATAAATCGTCCCGATTATCATGTCGCTGTTTTCCAAGAGCAAGGAGCCCGAGGACGCGCCGAAAGTGACCGTCGTATTCGAGGTCGACAGGGGATACGACCATCGCCTTATCGGGAAGAGCAGGCCCGTGTCGGTCTACGTGGACGGGAGCCATGCCGCCACTCTCGCCCCGGGGGAGAGCCAGGAGGTGAGGGTCAGGGCGG
>JAFYAH010000010.1 GCA_017540825.1 Candidatus Methanomethylophilaceae archaeon
CCGCGGGCGGAGACCAGCGCATAGGAGCCGTCTATCTCGGCGAGAACCAGGGTCGCGCCTGGGATCTCCGCCTCCGTGAGAATGCTCGATCCCTCGTCCGAGGAGTAGACGTTCTCGGCATAGTAGGCGACTAGGCCGTTGTCCAAGGATCCGGGGACCAGAGCTATCTGGCTGTCGTTGCATATCTCGATCAGCCTGCAGCATCCATAGAACGCGTTTTCGCCGATGGAGAGCAGGCCGTCCGGGAGGGATACCGACTCCAAGGCAGAGCATCCGTAGAAGGCGTACTCGCCTATCGAAGTCACAGATTCAGGCATTTTCATCTTTATCAAGGACGGACACTCGTAGAAGGCAAACCTGTTCACGGACTGGATGGATCCTTCTATCGTGACATATTCCAGGGCAGAGCACCCGTAGAAGGCGTACTCGCCTATCGAAGTCACAGACTCCGGTATCGCTATCGACTCCAGTTCCGAGAACCCGTAGAAGGCGTAGCTGCGTATAGTATAGGCGTCTATAGTTTCGCCGTTCAGGCATATCGAGGTCGGAAGAGACAAAGGACCTATGGCACGGTCAGCTGAAATTAAAGTGCAAGCAGCCTCGGTTTTGGCGAAGGCGAGGGTTATTCCGTCGGCATTCGTCTCGATCAGGATGCTGTCACCTTCGCAGGACGAATATACGTTCTCGGCATAGAGCGACACGCATCCGTTGTTCCAGGTGCTGGTCAGGTCTAAGGCGCTGTCATTGCAGACCTCGATTAGTTTTAGACAGCCGTAGAACGCCCCCTCGTCTATGGAAGAAAGGGAAGAGGGCAACTTTGCTGATATTGCGGAGATGCAATTCAAGAAAGCCTTTTTGCCGATGTGGTCGACGCCCTCCCCTATCACGATGTGCCTTATAGAGCTCGAATACGACAGCCAGGGGGGAGACACGCGCTCGTAGTCCTGCATGCTTCCAGTGCCTTCTATAACAAGGTACCCATCTTCGAACAGCGTCCATTCAAGGCCGTCGTCGCAGCATCCGGACGCCAGCACATTAACTGCAGGCTCTAAAATCGCCGTGTATAAGGCATCCCCGGATACCAAGACATCGCAGGCCGGGTCCGTGGATATGGTCATGTTGTTCAGAATCCATGCGACGAAGTGCATCCTTTCCTTTGACGGAGCCACGAGCGTGACCGTGTCTCCTGGGAGATGTAGACTTGTTTCTGCTGCTGTGCTTGAGTGTCCTGATGATACGATGATGGCTATCTCATAAAGCTTGGTTAAGGTGGCGTGGTCTGTGCTGACGAAAGATCTGCCAGCCAGGTTCTCGGATGTGGCTCTCATCGGGGACTCGCTTCCATCCAAGAAGGTCAATCCGTTGAATGCAGTCTGGGAAACAGATTCCAGGGATGAGGGAAATTTCAGATGGCCCAGGGACGTGCAGCCGTAGAACGCATATCCCCCAATAGTCGACAAACGGTCGCCGAACGATATCGACTCCAGTGACGTGCATCTGGCAAAGGCTCTGTTCCCGATGGTTTCAACCCCTTCCATGATGACGGATGACAGTTCTGAGCATCCGTAGAACGAATAGTTTCCTACAGAGGCGATACCCTCGCAGATTGTCAGACGGTTGATCGCATCCTGGTTTTTGTACCACGGCGTAGACTTCGCCGAATCATAATCGAATAGGTCTCCCATTCCGGAGATCGTCATCTCTCCGTCTCCGTACAAGGTCCATTCTGCGTTCTCGCCGCAGGCGCCCGAGTTCAGGACAGATCTGAAGACTGCGGTGTACGTCTCGTCGCCTGTGACGGTCAAGGAGTATGATATTTCGTCGGAGACGAACGCGCCATCTTGTTTCCAGCATACGAACACGCAGTCTTCTCCGGGATATGCCGTCAAGGTGATTGTCTGCCAAGGGAGGAATAGCCCTGCTCCAGACACGGAGCAGACGCTCGGCCCGTCTACTTCTGCGGATACGGTGTAAGTCTTCGTAAGGGTCGAATCACCTGTTCTCAAGAACAGGTTTCCAGACATGTTGTCTACAGTAGGTTTTATCGCATATCCACGAGCATCCAAGAAAGTTATTCCTTCGAACGCTTTGGTCTCTATCGTCTTCACAGACGTCGGTATGTAGAGGCTTTCCAATAGGGTGCAATTGTAGAACGCGTACGCTTTGATGGTCGTCATTCCCTCGCATATGTCAACGGATTCCAGAGACACGCATCTGGCGAAGGCTCTGTTGCCTATCGTCTGAACATCTTTCATAGTCACGGAAGATAGGTTAGAGCATCCATAGAAAGCGTAATTTCCGATTGAGAGCACTCCTTCTTCGATGATCACGCCGGCAATTATTGACCGGTATGCGTACCAGGGGGAAGATGTCGCAGACCCGTATGAGTACATGTTTCCCGCCCCGACTATCGTGAGGGTTTCGTTTTCCAGATACCATAGCATATTGTCGCCGCATATCCCTTCTATGTCGGCGTCGCCTTGAATGAACACAGCTGTCAAAGCGACATCTTCCATTATGGTAAACGACAGTTGGGCGGAATAATCTAGAATATGTCCGTCGGAGTTCCAGCACAGGAAGCGGCATCCATCGACTGGTTCAGCGTTAACGGTGACAGGATAGTTCTTCGAATAGTATCCGGATCCGGATGTAGAGCAGCCTTCTGGGCCTTCTATGGTAATCGTCACCTGGTACAGGGGGTCGCTGAAAGCATCGTTCCCTATTGAACTTACCAACGCAGGCATGTATACGTCGAGCGAACCATATTGGTAGAACGCGTGCCCCCCAATGTAGTTGACCGACTCCGGTATCGTCACGGTTTTGAGGGACGCGCAATTGAAGAACGCGTACCCGCCTATAGAAGTCAGAGACTCCGGCAGGGACACCGACTCCAGAGAGGAGCAGTTGTAGAACGCGTGCTCGCCTATAGAAGTCAGAGACTCCGGCAGGGACACCGACTCCAGGGAGGAGCAGTTGTAGAACGCGTGCCCCCCAATGTAGTTGACCGACTCCGGTATCGTCACATTTTTGAGGGACGAGCAGTTGTAGAACGCGTGCTCGCCTATAGAAGTCAGAGACTCCGGCAGGGACACCAACTCCAGAGAGGAGCAGTTGTAGAACAGGTAGTCTGTGTCGCATTCAGCCGATTCTGGCAGCGATACATGCGTTAGGGACGAGCATCCCCGGAAGCAGTTGTGGCCTAAGCTCTCGACAGAGTCCGGCATGGTCACCGACCTAAGGGAAGAGCATCCGAAGAACGCATAGTTGTCTATCGTCGTTACAAGGTCCGGAATGTATACCGACTCCAGCCCGGAACACGAGAAGAAGGTGCCATGGCTTATCTCTGTCAGCGACTCGGGGAGCCTTACCGTCACCAAGGCCGGACAATTACTGAATGCATACGGCTCGATACGGCTCACAGAGTCGGGAATGTCGATGGATATCAGATTTTCGCAATAGGAAAACGCGCTATTACAAATCGATGTCGCTCCATTTTCAATAGTGACTCCTAGAATTTGTTCGGCGTATTGACTCCACGGGATGTCAGAGGCGTAGTAGCTCATGTCTCCGGTTCCGGTGATTTTCAGAATGCCGTTCTCGCAAAGTACCCATTCCAAGTCGTTTCCGCAAGTCCCGGCATCTATATTTTCAGAAAAAATCGCAGAGAACGTCGCATCAGCAGTCGCCACGAACGTGTAGCTGGGATCACTGGATACGCTGATATCGTCGACGAACCATCCTGTGAAAGTCCAGCCGTACACCGGGGCCGCTGTGAGTGTCACCATATCGTCAGCTTTGTAGAATCCAGCTCCTGTTATATCGGGGTCGTCTGGACCATATGCGGTCGCAGATATCTTCAGCATTCTGGTGAAGGTTCCTTGGCCGTCGTTCTGATAGGCATTTCCTACGAGATCAGATAGTCCTGGGCTAGGCATCTCGACTCCGGAAGCATCTTTGAACGTCAGATTGCCGAAGGCGTCGGTTCCGATGTCGAAGACTGTTATAGGAAGGGCAATCTGATTTATTGACATGCACCCGTAGAATGCGAATTCCCCTATGCTCAAGAGTCCGTTGCCAATGAAGAGAGACGAGAGCCCGTCGTATTCGTAAAACGCATAGGATCCGACACTAGACACTCCGTTTTTCAAATTGACAACGTCTATCGACGACTTATATTCGTACCAAGGGACATCCATAGGCGAGCTGTAGTCATACATGGGCCCGTTTCCGGAAATCTCGAGAGCTCCATTGCTGCTCACGACCCATGTCAAGTCGTCTCCGCATGTCCCCTGTCCTAATGGCTGGGTGAATAATGCTGTCAGAGTTATGTCGTCCGTTATGACGAACGAGTACTCTTTGTCGAAAGATAGGATAACATTGCCTTCTTTCCATCCAGAGAATGTGTTTCCAGCATACGGCTCTGCAGTGAGGGTTACCGTGGAGCCGTAGAAGTACAGGCCGTCTCCAGTTACATAGCCTGCTTCGGGGCATTCTACAATTATGGACACGGTCGGGGATCTCATCAAGTTTCCGTCTTCATTTTTTAGGAACGCGCGTCCTCCGAGGTCTTCGGCAGATATGGAAAGCTGCACGCCCCCATCGTAGAACGCCAGGTAGAAGGAATCGGGGTCGACATATGTCAAGTTGTTCGGGAATACTACGGCCTTCAATGAATCGCACCCGACGAAAGAAAATTTGTTGATTTGTGTCACTGACTCTGGAATGCAAATCGATTCCAATGCGGAGCAGTTATTGAGCATGAAGTTGCTTATTTCGACAATAGATTCAGACAGGGTTATTGAGACCATATTGGTGCAAGAGCAGAATGCCCAGTCTCCTATCGAAGTTACCGAATCGGGTACCGTTACTGTCGTTATTCTGTCGTTGCAATAGAATGCATGGTTGTAAACGGAGTAGTCTGTAACAGGTTTGTCGTCTATCAGAGGAGACGAGGGCAAGGCGACCTCGCCATCGATTTCATATTTTGAAAGCAAGCAATATTCGTTTGCAATCTTTGCAAAAATGTATTTTCCTTCGAAGGTTTCAATGAATCTCAGGATGCTGCTTCCTGAGTTCGACGAATAGATGTTCTCGGCGTATTGGGCCACTCTGCCAAAGTCCGTGCTACCTTTGCTGAGGATAAAGTTGCTATCGTTGCAGATATCTACGAGCTTATAGCACTCAAGGAACGAGTTGTTGCCTATAGAACTCAATGTTGACGGCAAGGATATGGAGACTAGACTCACGCACCGCTCGAATGCATTGTTGCCTATGATCGTCACCGACTCGGGAATCACGACGGATACGAGGGAGGTGCATCTCCAAAAAGAATAGCTGCCAATGGTCGTCACAGACTCCGGGATGGCCACGGATTCCAAGGACGTGCACCCATAGAAAGTTTCTCCCTCGATGGTCGTCACAGACTCCGGAATGGCCACGGATTCCAAGGACGTGCAATATTGGAAAGCGCTGCTTTCAATAGTCGTCACAGACTCCGGGATGGCCACGGATTCCAAGGACGTGCATCCCCGGAACGCAGAGTTGCCAATAGTCGTCACAGACTCCGGAATCGTTATCGTTCTCAACGCTTTGCATCCCGCGAAGGTGCTGTAGCTGATATAGGTCATCGAATCGGGGAGGTCGATCTCGGCCAAGGACGTGCAGCCAGAGAAAACACAGCCATCCATTGTGGTTACCATCCCAGGCATATCGACGGTTTCGAGCGAGCGGCAATTCTCGAAGGCTCCATAGCCGAGGAAAGCTAACGAATTCGGCATCTGTATGCTTTTCAAGGATTCGCAGTTAGAGAACGCATGTTCGCCGATGTAATCTACCGAGTCTGGAATGTCGAGCGTTTTAAGAGACGAGCACCCATTGAAAGCGCACTCGCCGATGTAATCTACCGAGTCTGGAATGTCCATGATGGAAAGAGCGGCGCAGTCGCTGAATGCACCGATCCCTATAGTAGTCACATAGTCGTGGAATGCAATAGACTCTAGGAGACCGCATCCGGCGAATGCATAATCGGAGATGGACGTCATAGAACTTGGAATCGTCAGGGATTTCAGGAGAGTTTCACCGAAAGCGTATTCTCCGATGTATTCTAAAGAATCAGGTATTGTTATGTGTTCTAGGGACGTGCACGATAAGAAAGCAGCAGAGCCGATGCTTGTCAGATTATCAGGTAAAGAGACGCAAGTGACCTGCACGCACGATTCGAACGCACACTCGCCTATAGCGTCGAATCCTATGCAGACGATAGACGTGATCGGGGTGTCAAGTTCGTTCCACTCGATCTCTTTGTTCAATGTTCCAGTCCCAGAGACAATTAGCGTGCCGTCTGCGTCTAGGGTCCATGTCGTGTCGTCGCCATAGCTGCCGGATGTTTCTGCATCGCAGCTTCCAATCATGACGACTATCGACATCAGGGCGACGATGGCTAGAAGAACCGCCGTCGCTCCTGTCCGTTTATCTGGAAAACCAATTGGCTGGTTTTGATGTTCAAATGAAAGCATGCTCGAGCATGGTGACTTGTAATGAAATACATTGCTCGGATAAGCTCCAAGGTACTCGTTCGCGCATCGTTTTTATCCATGACTCATATTCATATCCATGGCCACAGTCGAGATATTCTGCCCGGTCAACCCGAGCGAGGACCCGGACAAGGTTCGCGCAGCCATAGAGTCCATATTCCCCGATGCGGAGCTGGAGCTGAACGACGGCGGATTCAAAGGGACAGCGTCCCTGGACGCCTTCGCGAAAGCCATCCGCCGGCAGAAGATACTGGACGCCGTCCGCGGGGTCATGCTGTCCAACGTCAGGGGCGGTACCACCAGGATGAGCCTGAACAAGCAGGTGGCCACCGTCGGGAAGGTGTCCTTCGCCGACAGGCGCCCGGTCCTGGGGGCGATAGAGGTCACGGTCAGGGACGACGACATAGAGGCCCTCATAGACAGGGTGGCGCCCATGACCGTCGACGGGGAGGAGGTGAGGCAATGACCATCGGGATATCCTGCACGTCGTTCAGCGCCAACCCCTTGGAGGACTGGATAGTCCCCATATTCGAGGAGTTCGACCACTGGGAGATATTCTCGGAGGCGTTCCACTCGGTCCTCTACCATGCGGGGGAGATGGAGGACATCCTCCCGTCCTACGACATGTCGTACTCCATACACGCCCCGATATGCGACGTCAACATCGCCGCCGTATCGGACTGCATGAGGGAGGCCTCCTTGAATGAGATCATCCGCACCGCGGAGCTGGCCGCCGACCTGGACATAAGGACGGTGACGGTCCATCCCGGCCTGCATTCACTCGCCGTCGCAGGGATGGAGGGCCACGTCGTCGAGATAGCCAAGGAGTCCATGAGGCTCCTGGACAGGGCCGCGGAGGAGTACGGGGTCGCGATGGCCATAGAGAACATGCCGAGCCGCCCGTACTTCCTGGGCCGCACAGCCGCTCAGCTGTCGGAGCTTCTGGACGGCACCGGCCTCCCGGTGTGCTTCGACATAGGCCATGCCAGCACCACGGGGGAGATAGACGCCATGATCGACGCCTTCTCCGGCAGGATCGCGAACGTCCATCTCCACGACAACAGGGGCGACGACGACTCCCACATGACCATCGGCGACGGGACGATAGACTTCGCCCATGTGCTGAAGAGGCTTTCCGGATACCGCGGCAACCTCATCATAGAGTCCCGCAGCTTCGAGTCGGCAGTGGAGTCCCAGTCCAGGCTCGAGCCGATGCTCTGGCCGTGACCGGGGCCTCCCTGCTCACTCGGCCTCGGGCTCCTCCGGCTCTTCGGCCTTCGTCTCCTTCTCGTGTATCCACACGGGCATGTCGCGTATGCCTGAGATCCCTTCCTTGGCGTACTTCAGCACTCCCGCGACCGCCACGAACCCGGTTATCGCCACGAGTATGAAGATGAAGCTGAATATCTCGGGACCGACGGCGTCCGCTATCACGGCGGAGTAGTCGAGAAGGAAATGGTACGCTATGGAGGCGTGGATCCCGAACCTGATGAACAGGTAAGACATCATAAGCCCGCCGATCACCGTCGGGAGGACCTTGGACGCTCCCCATGCGCCTTCGTGCGCCATGCCGAATATTATCGCCGACACGACCATCAGCACCAGCGCCACGCGCGTCATCCCGAACCCGCCGAACAGGTACTTCAGGCAGTCCCTCTTGCCGCAGAGCCCGGCGACTATGACCATGGGCACGCCTATGGGCACCATGCGGGAAGCGACCTCCTCCCATACGGCGGCGTCCGCATAGGTGAACAGGGATTCCGGCGAGACCCCGGTGGGCAGCCCGTCCGGGATTATGATGCGGTATCCCAGCGCGCCTTCGATGGCTGAAACGGCTATGCTCAGGATCAGATACGCGCCGAAGAACAGGGCGATCCAGTAGGCGGGGGTCGACCTGATGCCCTGTATGTACTTCGAAGACCTCCGATCCAGGATCGCCCTCGACTGGTAGGCCACGACGATGCAGGACGCCACTATCGCGACCACGATGAATATCCAGAACAGCTGCAGGGCGGTACCGCCGATCTCTCCCACGGTGACCATCTGAGGCAGGAGCAGGAAGATCCCCAGGGCCTTGTCCCTCAGGTAGCTGTAGGTGTCGGCCGAGTACCACAGCATGCAGGCGAGCTCTATGATCAGCATCGTCGCTATGCAGATGACGGTGATGAACACGGTCTTCTCTACTATGAAGTCCTCCTTCTTGTCGTTCGCAAGGCATCTCCCGCATCTCCCGCAGTACTCGTAGCCCTTTCTGGCGTATTCGGAGCACATCGTGCAGGAGTCGAGCGGCTCTCCGCATTCGGGGCAGAACCTGCACCCTTCCCTCGCGGCCTCTTCGCATCTTTCGCATGTCATGTCTTCTCGAGCAGCGCGACCACTCCGTCGCACCTCTCGACCTCCAGGAGAACGAGCAGGCTCTTTCTGTACCTCGATACGTCGCGGATCTGCCCGGCTATGTATTCCTCTCTCTTCTCCGAGACCGCGCGGTAGCTGTCGATCTCGTTCACGAACCTGTCCCATTCGATGGCAAGGTCTTCGGGGGTCTCGGCGTCGAACCTCCTCTTCATGCCTTTCTTGGCATGGCGATGCTCCCTTACGAAGTCCAGGGTCTTCACCGTGCTGCAGTAGAGCTCGGTGAACTCGGCCTCGTCCATGTCCAGCGGGATGGGCCCGGTCCCGCTCTCCTTGCACAGGTCCACAAGGGCGCAGGCGGCGGGGGAAGGCATCTCCACGGCGCCGAACCTCCCCATCTTGTCGGCGTACACCAGGTCGAGCTCCCCTATGGCGAACGCGTCGTCGTCCAGGTCGGCCCTGCATTCCAGCGCCTGGATCCCCTCGATGCTCATGGCGATGCCGTAGGCCTCGTGCCTCCCGTAGGCCTCCCGGACCTTGTCCGCCTCCGACTGGAGGCCGTTGACGAACGGGAGTATGTCCACGTCGCATCCGCCGACCTTGACCGATATCATTTCTTGGTCCTCCTGGACGCCACGAGGTCGGTGAGCTCGTTGGGGGCGTCTATCTTCTTCAGCTCCTCGTTGGACATGACCACGGTGTCGTCTATGCTGTCGCGCTCCTTCTTGCGCTCCACGATCATTATCGAGAAATGGTCCATGATCTTGGAGAGCTCCGAGGCCACTATTGCCTTCTGGACTATCTTGGAGTCCTCGTCGCCGAAGCATGTCAGCATCCTGGTGCTCGTGTCGCGGGTGACGGCGTCGAACGGGCTCTTGACCACTGGGGAAACGGTGAAGCCCAGCCTGGAGAGCTGGTCGAGGGCCACGAGGTCGGGCATCCTGTGGACGATCCTCTCCTCCTTCTCCCTCTCCTCGCTTTTGAACGTGAACGGGTCGATCGTCTCTATGACCGGGAGGTTGAGGTACTCCTCTATGCGCAGGGCGGCGTCGATCATGGCGCCCATCCCGGATTCGTACATCTGTATCGTGCGCCTGGACACCCCCGCCGTCTCCGCCAGCGTCCCGAGGCTTATGCCGCGTGCTTCGCGGGCGCTCTTGAGGAGCTCGCTGTTCAGCCTGACGTACAGGCCGCCGGGAGCGGCGAAGATGAACGGCGGAGCGTCCTCCAGGAGGAGGTCGGCCAGGGTCTCGTTGGACACTATCGATATGTTGAACCTGGAATAGACTATCCCCACCTCCAGCCCGCCGGAGCTGGAGCGCTCCCCGGTGACGAGAGGAGTGGCGCCCAAGGCGTCCGCCAGGGTCTTCATCTCGTCCGCGTTCTCTTTGGAGAAGGCGTCGATGTTGCTGAGGACCTTGATTATGAGGACCTTCTCGTCGAGCCTCGCGACCACGTCGAAGCATATCCCCCTGATGTTGATGGCGGAGGATACGTCGAAGCCCGCCTTGGCCAGGATGGCCCGCGTGGTGTTGATAAGCTCGTTGCGTCCCATGAGATATGCGATGTATTGTTCGGTTTTACTTTTATCGCCATTCGAGGGCCGTCTGTGGCCGTGGCTGTTCCTACGGTGTGCTGAATCTCGGTTTCATCACATGTCGATGGGCCATCATGGCATGAAGCCGATGGGAGAAAGCGAACGGAAGCTGAAAGAAGTCGAAGTTATCGAGTTCGTCTTCTGGTCGCATCGACGGCTTCAGAAGTGGAACGCCCTGCCTTGGACGGTGAAGAACCCGCCTACGACGGCATACACGGTGGGGCTCTCGCATCCCTGCATCGAGTCGAGATTTCCTTTCACGGTCCCCCTCGCGACTTCGCCGTGGTCGTGGCTCAACAGCTCGGCGCAGTAGCACATCGACGACGCTATGATGGTGGCCACGTCCTGCCTCTGTGCGTCCGAGTACCCGCCGCCGAACACGCACGCCTGCCCGGAGCCGGCGCGGGCCATGGAGATCGTGGAGAACCTCCCGTCGTCGTACCCTATGCCGAGGGAGTCGGGGACTCCGTCGAGGCACGGCGAGCCCTGCAGGTCAAGGCAGCGCAGCATCAGCGCGTCCCTCCATGCCTGCGAGGACGACCCGTCGGCCTTCGACTTCCCGCTCCATTCGTCAGAATCTATGAAGAGGGACGCCCCGCTGGCCCCTAGATCGTCGAAGGTCCCGTCCATGTGGCCGACGTACCTCCCTATCTGTCCTACGAAGTACAGCGAGCCTCCTGATCCCATCCATTCCAGGACCAGCGACGACTCCGTGCCGTCGTACACGGTGTCAGGCAGAGCGCCGGAGACCACCACCGCCCCCTTGCCGCCGCAGGAGCCCGATGCGATGTCGCTCCTGAGGGACTCCGCGAAGGCTTCTGCGTCCGCGACCGAATGGCTGCCGAACCCTAGCAGGTCCAGGTTCTTGGACAGGCGTTCCACGTAGGACTTCTGGTCGAGGCGGGGCGAACCGATCTCCACGAAGGACACCTTGTTGACGGCAGCG
This sequence comes from Candidatus Methanomethylophilaceae archaeon, assembly GCA_017540825.1. Taxonomy (GTDB): domain Archaea; phylum Thermoplasmatota; class Thermoplasmata; order Methanomassiliicoccales; family Methanomethylophilaceae; genus Methanoprimaticola. Next base: position 11,429 of record JAFYAH010000010.1, read on the forward strand.
TATCCGTCGTCGCAGAGGATCGTCACCGACTTAATCGCAGGGAACCCGTGCCTGTCTATGAGGGACACGTCGTAGGGATCGGTCCCGCTGTCCGTCACGGAGTATGAGCCGTCCTCGGACGCGCGCACGCTCACCCCGGCCGCCCCTCCGTAGACGTAGGCCTCCCCGATGACAAGGACGGCTATGACTGCGACAGCCAGGACTATCAGCGAGCGGTCCATCTCATGCTCCATCCGCTTCCCTCCCGAACGTCTTCGCCTTCGCTATGATCCTCTGCACCTTCCCCGTCTCCGACGGCGCCTTGGGCCCGATCCAGACGAAGGCGACGATCAGCAGGAGGCATGCCATCACTCCCAGGTCGCCTACGACCACAGGTACGTCCCTGGGGGTGAGGGAAAGGAGGACCGGCGTGTCCATCGACCGCATTAGGTCTATCAAGGAGGCTGGTTCGATGAAGCCGAGGTATTCCGAGCCCATGGCGAGGAGCGACAGCCCGTTGTTGAAGAAAGCCGACAGCGTAGCGAACACGCCCAGCATGACGGCCCAGGGGACCAGCGCGCGGTCTTCAGACACCGCATACCACGCCAGCAGAGGCATGCAGACGATGCAGTACTGCGGGCCGCTGGACATGAACGCGGCGCCGGCCAGGGTGACGAGGGCGAACCTGCGGAGCTCCCGGGGGGCATCCCCCGCCGGCAGGCGCCAGAACCTCACGGCCGCCGCGGCGACGATCAGCAGAGAGATGCAGGTCATCAGGACCATCTTCAGGGTCCGCGTGACGCTCATGTCCTCGGACGCTCTGCTAATCATGAAGCTGAGTGATTCCATGAGGGTCCCGTCGGCGATCTGCGGGGCGTACATCAGGAGGAACCCTGCCAATGCCCCGGCGACCGCGAAGGCAAGCCTGCGAGTCCCGTATTGCCCGGGATGCTTCCTGACTATGTATATCGCCAGAACGAAGAGCAGCGCGGCGGGGAATAGCTTCGTCAGCGCCGCTATGGAGAACGTCATCCCGGCAAGGAACGCATGGTCCTTCTCCAGGAGCAGCACCGACAGGAGCGCAAGCATGGCGGAGATGCAGTCGAACTGCGCCTGTATCCCGGACATATAGACGACTACCGGGCACAGGAACCAGATCGCGAAGGAGGCAGTGGCGTCCTTCTTCGAGCCGGTGGACGACAGCGTCATCCTGTACACCATGTACCCGACGGCGACGTCAGCCAGGATCATCGCGGCCTTGACCAGGAGGCTGAACTCCGGCGTGCTCACGGTGGCGGTGTAGTAGGGCCTTGTCAGGGACTCTATGCCGACCAGGTCCACGAACCTGTATCCCATCTCCCCGAGGTCCGTGAACGCGTTCATCACCAGGCCGTCGAACCCGAGCAGGTATCCCCATACGGGGGTGTAGTAGAAGCCCGGGAGGCCGTACAGCCCGTATCCCGCCTCCGCGTTGGCTATGTCTATGGACCAGTATGTCTGGTCGAAAGGGTATGACAGCGTCGGCGCCAGGAGGAGGCGGATCGCCAGGCCGACGACGAGTATCGCGAACGGCGCCGTCGCTAGGAATCCGCTGCTCCATCTCCCCGAGGCGCCGTCGCAGTCATTCATTCGAATCGCTGGCGGATGAATGGGACGTACGATATAATATCGACTCCGGAGGTTCGCCGTCGCCCCAGGAGAACGAGAAGCAGAACCCGTCCAGCGTTTCCATTATCTCCCTCGGATACGGGATGACCGACAGCGCGGCGTGCCTCGGCTCGAGGTCCATTCTTCTCTTCTCCGCGAAGTCGAAGAGCATCGACAGGAACCCTTCCGCGTCATAGTCCATCTGCGTCATGCGCAGGAGCCTTCTAGCGGCTTCCGCGTCGAACCGGGGGGCCTTCCCGTACCTCTTCCTGAACCCTTCCTCTATCATGATCCTGAACGTGCCGTCGTCGAGGCAGGAGCCGATGTAGCCGTCGGGGAAGTCGGCCTTGACGTCTGCTTTGGCGCTCTTTCTGAGGCGCGCCCGCATGTCTTCCGCTTCGTCCGGGCTCCATCTCCCGCTGACCATGACCTCCTTCAGCCTCTCCCATTCGGCGTCGTTGTACAGCATCTGGTCGAACATCCTGTACTCCCTGTCCATGGCCGAGAAGGCGCATATGAAGTCTATCAGCGCCTCGTAGTCGAGGTCGTCGCCGCATCCCGACTTAGAATTCCCGATGATATTCTCCAGCTCTTCTTCCGGGTCGTAGGCGGCCCATTTCATCAAGTCTGCCAGTTCTTTCTGCGTCACGCAGTCGAACTGCATGCTCTCGCGTATGGCGTCGTGCAGGTCCAGCACGCTCTTCAAACGGAGCCTGTCGCTGATCTTCTCTATCAGATTCAAGGGGCTGCGGTCTTCGAACAGAAGGTCGAGCTCCGTCAGAGCGTACGGCGATGCGCATTCGTCCTCCTGGACGTCGTTGGCCTCATCCTTCTGGCTGTCGGAGGGCTTGTCGCTCTTCTCGATCTTGGTGACCGGGAGCTCCGGGGGGTCCACGGCCTCGAAGCGGTAGCGGCTTATGTCCACGAGCTTGGAGATGTACGGGGGCTTGTTCGCCTCGCGGACGACCGCCTCCCCCGACCTTCTGTCGAGATACAGCAGCTTTTCCCTGCTCATGCCGGTGCTGAACTGGAGGATCTTGTCCACGATGTCGACGTCCGACCCGCCCAGGTATATCCATACCGCGCAGTTGTTGAGTATCGTCTCGGCGGCGGGCTTGCCGAACTTGTCCACCAGCTGGGAGTAGCTCTGCATCACCAGGGTGAACATGATGTTGCGGGACCTGGCGGCGGATATGGCGCTCGGGAAGTCGACCAGCGGCATCTGGCTGAACTCGTCCAGCAGGAAGTGCACCCTGCGCTCCAGCGTCTTCCCCGGAGCGCGCCTCGCCTCGCGGATGAGGCACTCGTAGATCATCTTGACCACCGAGGACGTCAGCGGGCTGTAGGTCGTGTTCTCGTCGGGGAAGATGATGTAGAGGGCCTTCCTGTCCTCGAGGAACTTCTCCGGGGAGATCTCGTCGGTGGAGAGCACCGTCTGGAGCGCTTTGTTCAGAGCGAACCGGACCAGCGCCTGCTCCATGATCACGAAATAGCACGACTGGGTGGTCTTCGCGCTCATGTTGAAGACCTTGAGGACGGAGCTGATGTCGGGGTCGTCCTTGAGCATCATCTCGTAGTACGAGATCGTCCCGTCGTCGTCCTTCATCTCGTTCTTCAGTTCGAAGATGCGCTTGAAGGTGATTTCCTCGTGCGACTTGCACTCGGTTATCAGTATGAACGTCAGGGCGTAGATCATGGTCGCGGCCGTGGACTCCCAGGTCGGGTCGTTCTTGGTGGTCACCGGGCACAGTATGTTGGCGATGTCCATCAGCAGCCCCTTTCCCAAGGCGACGTCGTTCGGAGATTCGCTCCTTATGAGCTCGTAAGCGGTCTTGAACAGCGAGATCCCGTTGCTGCGGCACGGGTCGGCGAAGTTCAGCACGCACACCTCGTATCCCAAGGATGTCAGAAACCCAGCCGTGGAGTCGTACAGCTCGCCTTTGCAGTCCGCTATGATCATGTTGTGGCGGCGCTTGCCGCTCGCTATGATGGCCGGGGTCAGGTACGAGCGGCTCTTGCCCATCCCGCTGGCGCCGAACACCGCGGTGTGGCGCAGCTCCTTCTCCGCCCTCAGCTCGGATCCGTCGGAGTAGAGTATCGGGCCGGTGCTCTCGGGCAGCCCCTCGTACCAGGAGAGGCTGTCGGACGAACCGTGCGCCTCCTCCTTCGGGAACCTCTCCCTGAGCTTTCTGAGCTCGGCGGCGGAGATCACATGACCGCCTCGTCGTCGATGATCCTGTATTCGTTCTGGGAGTCGGAGTCGAGGCCGTCGGTCAGCTCCGGCAAGAAGTCGAGCATCGCCATGCTGCAGTGCTTGACCATGTTGGCTAGCATGAAGTGGTCCGCGTTCTTCTTGAACATGCTGCCGCGACAGATGATCTGGCCGTCCTCCTCTCTGTGGAAGCATGCGATCTTCAGCTTGCTGTTGAGCTTGTTGATCCTGGTGTCCAGCGTCTGCGCCAGCTCTCCGCGTATGTGTATGCCCGACAGCACTTCGACGACGTAGGCCTCCGAGTCGTTGGTGTGTATGAGGACCAGCAGGCCGGACGACTGGCGCACCAGGATGTACCCGTCTTTTAGGTAAGCGTTGTCAGAGCTGTATGTCATGTTCTCCAAGTACCCGGTAACGACGTCGTTTTGCATTTGTCCACCCTCGATAGCAACCATTCACGGAGTGGATGATAATATCCGTTCTAATATAAGAACAGATAGCATACAATGTTCCCGTCGAAATCGGGTGTCGCGCCAGGTCGCGCTTTCGGAGATCGACAGCCGGTCAATATTCTGACATAGTCCTGTATATCGTCAAGATTCTTTTTCAGTTCTTCATATACGCCGGGTTGGAGCTCTTTTTTCAATTTGTCGGAGATGCCAGAAATCTTGCTGTTCAGAAGCTGCTCTCCGTCGATATCGACGCCCTTCAGTTCTTCCATAAGGTTGGAGACCAGTTTGTCAATGAGGATGGCCTTCGATTCAGGAGGTATGTCGTATCCTTTATAATCAAATAATCTGGATTTGAAGCTATTTAAACTATTTCTAAATTCAGGCCTTAGCTGATCGTCGATGCCTTCGATTATCTCGTATATGGAATCGATCGCTCTATTCAATTCATGTGCAGAACAACAATCGGGTTCTTCGAGGCTTTCTTTTATTATTTCGAGCCTATGGATGACCAATCTATTGCCGAATTCATAGCGGGTCATATATGTCGTGCAACAATTCTCGAAATCTGTGTCGCTAAATGGCTGGCGATTATCGGTCTCGTCCATTATCGTGACAGAATCAGCATTGTCGGAACGGCAACTGTTCTTCAGAACTTCCAATTTTTCCAGAAGATCTTTTCCAGGATCGAGAATAGTGACTTTTTTAGAATTCCATTCGCCTTTTTTGACAGACTCGTTATCTATAAGTCCTTTTTTTTCCAAATCCTTTACAGATTCAACCTCGACAAAACCATTCTTCTGCAATTCTTTCATATAGAATACTTTGGTCTGCTTGCTTCCTTGAACCTTTTCATAGATCTTCTCTTTATTGAGGCCGATGTCTTTTCTGATCTCAAAATCGCTGAGGCCTCTGCGTCTGCCGCTCAGTATGGCTTCTTCTTCCTGGTCCTTCAGCACCTTCAGTATGTGATATACCTGAGGCTTGGTTATGAAATCACTGTCGACTCCCATATCGCCTATAAACACTTCGTTACATTATATAAGCGTTACTATATTTCTACATAGAGAACATATTCGCAGCCGATCAGCCGACGAGCCCCGTTTCGCGAAGCCTGCGTTTCCGTCCGGATTTCAGCTTAAACGATATATTTATATAGAATATCAAACATATCTCGTAGTTGTGAACTACTGGTTAACAACCAAGAGGTGAAAAGATGGACATCGACGATCTGCTGGCAATGGTCGAGAACCCGACCCGCAGGAGGATCCTGGAGCTGCTCACGAGCGGCCCCAGCTACCCTCTGCAGCTGTCGAAGGAGCTCGGGGTGAGCCAGCAGGCCGTCATGAAGAACCTCGTCCTGATGGAGAGGAACGGGATGGTCGTCAGCTACCGCGAGAGCAGCAGCATGGGGCCTGACCGCACCGTGTACACTCCGAGCACGGCGTTCACCCTGGTGGTGGACATGCACAGCGGCATGTTCTCCGTCAGGCTGCTGCCCGAGCCGGACGGCATGGAGGAGCCCGACGCCCCTTCCTGCGCCGGCGAGACGCTGGAGCGCATGTCGGAGATAGACGAGGAGATCGAGAAGCTGGAACAGAGAAGGTCGGCGCTGATGAGCGAGCGCGACAGGCTCGCCGGGTCCCTCGCGGAGATGTGCGAGGCCGAGCCCGACGAGGACCTGAGGGCGAGGATGCTCCAGGCGCTGGGAAGGACGACGGGAAGGGCGGAAACCCCTCTGAGAAGATGAAAGGAAGTGGTTGAATGTCAGACGATAAGGCAATCAAAGTGGCAGAGCTGAAGCCGGGGGAGACCGGGAGAGGCATCGCGAGGCTCGATCCTGCCCTGATGGACATCCTCGGAATAAAGTTCGGGGACATAGTGCAGATCGACGGGAACAAGAAGACCGTGGTCAAGGTCCTCAGAGGAGGGCCCGAGGACGCCAACCGCGGGATCATAAGGATCGACGGGTCCACCAGGCGCAACGCCGGGGTCTCTATCGACGAGCGCGTGTCCATAAAGAAGATAACGGCGAAGAACGCGGAGAAGATCACCTTCGGCCCTACCGAGCAGCTCAGGCTCCAGGGCGGGGAGGACTTCCTCAGGCAGAACTTCGAGGGCCGCGCGCTCTCCAAGGGGGACACCATAACGCTCAACGTCATGGGGAACAAGATCGACCTCGTGGTCACGTCCTTCGCCCCGTCCGGGGACGCCGTGATGATGTGCGGCACCACCGAGGTGAAGATCACCGACAAGCCCGTAGCGGACAAGGGGGACGCTCCCAAGGTCTCCTACGACGACATCGGAGGCCTCGGGGACGCGGTCAAGAAGATCAGGGAGATGGTCGAGCTCCCCCTCAGGCACCCGGAGCTCTTCAAGAGGCTGGGCGTCGAGGCCCCCAAAGGCGTGCTCCTGCACGGGCCGCCGGGGACCGGGAAGACCATGCTGGCGAAGGCCGTGGCCGGGGAGACGAGCAGCAACTTCATCTCTATCGGCGGGCCGGAGATCGTGAGCAAGTTCTACGGGGAGTCCGAGGGCAAGCTCAGGGAGATCTTCAAGGAGGCGGAGGAGAACGCTCCGAGCATCATCTTCATCGACGAGATCGACTCGATCGCACCCAAGAGGGACGAGGTGAACGGCGAGGAGGAGAGGCGCATAGTGGCGCAGCTCCTGTCCCTGATGGACGGCCTGAACTCCAGAGGGAAGGTTGTCGTGATAGGCGCGACCAACAGGCCGAACTCGATAGACGAGGCCCTCAGGAGGCCGGGGAGGTTCGACAGGGAGATAGAGATAGGCATCCCGGACAGGGACGGCCGCCTGGAGATCCTCCAGATCCACACCAGGGGCATGCCCCTCGGGGACGACGTCGACCTGAAGTGGCTCGCGGACAAGACCCACGGGTACGCGGGAGCGGACATCTCCGCCCTGACCAAGGAGGCGGCCATGGCGGCGCTCAGGAGGGTGCTGCCGGACGTGGACCTCGAGGCCGAGGAGATCCCCCGCGAGGTGCTGAACAAGATCCTGGTCACCAAGGAGGACTTCAAGATGGCCCTGAAGGACATGCAGCCCTCCACGATGAGGGAGGTCCTGATAGAGAAGCCTAACGTGAAGTGGGAGGACATCGGAGCCCTGGAAGAGGCGAAGCAGGAGCTCAAGGAGGCCGTGGAGTGGCCCCTGAAGTTCGGCAAGGTGTTCGACCACATGAGCGCCAAGCCCCCGAAGGGGATCCTGCTCTACGGCCCGCCCGGGACGGGGAAGACCCTCCTGGCCAAGGCCGTGGCGACGGAGTCCGAGGCGAACTTCATCGCGGTCAAGGGCCCGGAGTTCCTCAACAAGTGGGTGGGGGAGTCCGAGAAGGCCGTGAGGGAGACGTTCAGGAAGGCCAGGCAGGCGTCGCCCTGCGTGATCTTCATGGACGAGATCGACTCCATAGCGCCCGAGAGGGGGACCGGAGGGGACAG
>JAFYAH010000062.1 GCA_017540825.1 Candidatus Methanomethylophilaceae archaeon
CTAGAACGTGCTGTGCGGAAATGATGTGTGAGCGATCGACAGCAAAAGGCATGGACGCCGTCGCATCCTGACCTGTCGATTGCTGCATTGGCAGGAGCCGATAAATCGAGGATCAAAAACTCAAGGGTGCGGGAAGACTGTCCAGAAGGTATTCGTTGATCTTCTTCTGCTCCAGAATGGACGTTTTTAGCTCGTCTATGAGTTTTTCGGAGACGCCAGCGGCCCATAGGAATTCTTCGAAGTCCATCGGGAACATTTCCATCGCATCCACGAATCCCATCGGAGATATCCTGCCGTCTTTCGTTCTGTCCAGGACTATTCCGAGCATCGATCCTGAAGCGATCACGTCCATCACGCATTCTTCGGCGAACGATTTCAACGACGAGAACGCGTTCTTGCAGTAGCCTATCTCGTCCAAGACGATCACAGAGTCCTTGTCCAGCGTGACGCCCTCGTATTCCTGTATGCGCTTGCATAGGTATCTTGCATCCAAGGATCCTGAGAAGATGGATTTCTTCTCAGGCCGCTTTTCGAAATTGATGTAGATGAAACGGGAGTATGCCTTTCTGGCGAATTCTGTTACGCTGTAGGTCTTCCCTTCCTGCCTTCCTCCATATACCAGCAGCGGTTTGTGTCCTTCCCTCTCTTTCCAAGCAACCATGTCTGCTTCTATCTTGCGTTTCACATACAGACGCCCAGATCTATGTATTAAGATTTTTATGAGGGAGTTTTCTTCAGAGGCATCGACTTTTATGAGGGAGCACCCTTGTATGGCTAAAGAGGCCCGGGCACGTAGGCTGACCTGCGCTCGCCATCATCAGGGATGTCGCGGGGGATGTCTCGGGCGCATCGGAGGGAGAACTCGTAGCGCTCGCCTTTCACAAGGACCATCACGCTGCCCTTCCCGATGTCGTACGAGGAGACGCGGGCGGAGCCGGCGCGGGACATCAGGCTTGCCATGTCTTCCGCATCATCAACGGCAGGCAGCCCTTCCTCCAGGGCCCTGAACTCTGCCAGGCCGCAGGCGCGTTCCCCAAGGTCCGCCTCGGTCTCGAACCCCGAGACGTAGAACCCTGCGAGGACGTCGGAGCCGTATGTGACGGTCATCCTGTCGTCTATGAACTCTATCGCCGCAGAGCGGGACTTGTCGCACAGCAGGAGGTGGCATTCGCCTCCGGAGCAGTACAGATCCTTCTCCGACAGCATCCTGACGGCATCGCTCACCGAGTCCGCGCTGTCCAGAAGGAAGCGGACGGCCATGGATGCGCTCAGGCGGTCCTTTCCCGGCGCGGTCCCGGAAGTGGCGCCCTTGTCCTTCACGCATATGTCGCGCACGCAGCACGCCAGGCCGGCGTCGTTCACCCCTTCGGTGGCCAGCATGGCGGAATGCTTCCCGAGCGGGGCGATCCCCAAGGAGGCACGACGGCCGTCTCCGGCGGGGACCAGCACGACGGTCTCCTCGTAGCCGACGGCGGCGCATGTGCCGAAGAAGCCCTTGCGGCAGGCGGCGGCCCCTGCAGGAGCCTCGAGACGGTCCTCGTCGGCGTGCCTGCGCCCGATCTCCCAGTCGTATTCGTCGCTTATGACGGCCTTCATTCGGACCCTCCAGCCCTGGCCTTGCACGGGGCGTCGTCCGAAAGAAGCCTTCCTGCGATGCGGGTCAGCGGCACGAACTCGAAGTAGCGGTCGTAGACCTTCGTGGTTATGAACGCGACGAAGTGGCCTGTTATGAACGCCGACACCAGCGTCCCTATTCCCAGATCGACGATCCTTCCGAGGGCTAGATAGCATATCGCGGCGGACAGGGCTATGCAGGTCAAGTCGAAGACGGTCTTCATCGTCCTGTACTTGATCCTGAACGTTATGACCACGTCGCGGATGAACAGGTCCACGGGGAGCAGCGGCATGTAGCATCTCATGAAGAACGAGACCCCGAAGAACAGCAGGACGTGGGCCACGACGATGTATGCCAGGTCCAGCTCCGTGCTCCTGGGGAGGTCCGCGAGGGAGGCCTTCATGAAGTTCAGGAACACCCCGAACACCAGGGTCACGGCTATCGAGAACGCGTAGCTTGCGCCGAACCTCCTGGTGACCATCACGCAAAGGCACACCAGGATCAGCTGATAGACGATGTTCCAGGTGCCGAAGTCCAGGAACGGCAGGGCGTAGCTGACCATCAGCGGTATCGACGATATGACGGTGACGCCGTATCCGCTCCGGATGAACAGGCATACGGCGAACGCCACCAGAACAAGCCCGCAGAGAAGCGCCATCTCGCACGGGAACCTCATCTTCCCCTTGTCTCTCAGGACATCATCCTCAGCCGGGCTAACGCGAGGATGTTGTTAAGCCTATCCGTGTGCCAGCGCATGGAAGCTGAAAGAAGAATATCGATATTAATTCTTATAAATGTTCAATAAATTTATAACTTTAACTCCGTAAAATAGGGAATATAATTTTCTCTAGACAACATTTCGGAGCCCTGTTTGACTTTCTGGAGGGCTCCTTTTGAATAATCAGTTATATTATCGATATATTCCCTATATGGAATATATGAGCAAGTTTAC
>JAFYAH010000011.1 GCA_017540825.1 Candidatus Methanomethylophilaceae archaeon
ACTGTCAGAAGAGGACCGCATCGACCGGTCAGAAGGTAGGATTCCTGCCTCCTAAGAAGAAAGTTAAGAAGTGATTGCAATGGCAAAGAAGATTATTGCAGGATCGGCAAAGGCCTCGAGGAGGAAGTCCAGGAAGAAAGCGTCCGCGATCCAGGCGAGGAGGAAGAAGGAGTTCCTCTTCCGCGGGTTCAACATGGAGGAGCTCCTCGCAATGCCTTTCGACGACATACTCGGGCTCCTGCCTTCCAGGGCCAGGAGGACCTACCTCCGCGGGCTCAACTACGAGCAGCAGCTGCTCTACGACAAGCTCTCCGCGGCCGAGCCCGGAGCGGTCGTCAGGACCCACCGCAGGGACCTGCCCATCGTCCCCCAGTTCGTCGGCAAGACCGTCAGCATATACAACGGAAAGGAATTCAAGAACGTTGAGATCAAGCCCGAGATGATCGGATGCTTCCTCGGAGAGTTCGCCCTCACCAGGAAGGCCCCTCAGCACTCCGGACCCGGAGTCGGTGCTACCAGATCCTCGAAGTTCATGCCGCTCAAGTGAGGTGAAGTCATGGTTTCAGGATACACAGCAGCAGCAGACCCCGACACGACCGCGAAGGCCCTCGGGAAGGAGATGCCCATCTCCCCCAAGTACGCCCGCGAGGTCGTCGGCATGATCCGCGGAATGAAAGTCGAGACCGCCAGGAAGGCTCTGGAGGACGTGATCGCCAAGAAGAGGCCCGTCCCCCTCAAGAGATACAACAAGCGCGTCTCCCACAAGCCCGGCGTCGGTCCCGGAAGGTACCCCGTCAAGGCGGCCAAGCACATCCTCGGCATCCTCAACAGCGCCGCTTCCAACGCGGAGTTCAAGGGGCTCGAGGTTTCGAATATGGCGATCTCCACCATCTCCGTCTCCAGGGGACGCACCATACCCGGGCACATGCCCAGGGCCCACGGCCGCGCCACCCCGTGGAACCAGGAGACCGTGAACCTCGAGATCATCATCCAGGAGGTTGAGTGAAATGGCATCAGAGAGAAAGTTCGTTGCCGAGAACGTCCGCAGGGTCCTTCTCAAGGAGTACCTCATGAAAGAGGTCAGCCGTGCGGGATTCGGCGGTCTCGACGTCCAGAGGACCCCCATGGGGACCCGCGTCGTGCTCACCACCGAGAGGCCCGGTCTCGTCATCGGAAGGCGCGGTCAGACCATCAAGAACCTGACCACCGTCATAGAGGACCGCTTCGGCTTCGAGAACCCCCAGATCGAGGTTCAGGAAGTCAAGAACCCCAGCCTTAACGCCCAGATCATGGCCGAGAAGCTGGCCTTCTCCCTCGAGAGGGGATGGCACTTCCGCAGGGCCGGGCACTCCACGGTCCGCAGGATCATGGACGCAGGCGCCCGCGGATGCCACATCATCGTGGCAGGGAAGCTGACCGGCCAGAGGCACAGGACCGAGAAGTTCAAGGAGGGGTACATAAAGTTCTGCGGAGAGCCCAAGGCGAACTTCATCGACCACGGATACGCGGTCGCGAAGCTCAAGATGGGCGTCATCGGAGTGACCGTCGAGATCATGGACGAGCACGCCAAGCTCCCCGCCGACATAACCGTCATGAACAAGACCGAAGCAGCGTCCCTGCTCCCCGACCTGTTCGCCGCTCCCGCCGAGCCCCAGGTCGTCGAGGAGGCGACCGAGCCCCAGGAGGGACAGTGATGGCCTCGCTCAAGACCGCAGACATAAGGAACATGAGCGCTGAGGAACGCAACCAGAAGCTCAAGGAGCTCCGCGACGACCTCATGCACGAGAAGGGTGTCACCGCTTCCGGAGGCGCCCCGTCCAGCCCTGGCGCGATCCGCGCCCTCAGGCTGAACATCGCCCGCATCCTGACCGTGCAGAAGGAGGAGGAAGAGATCTGATGGCTGAGATCTGCCCGGTATGTGGATTGCCCAAAGAGCTGTGCATGTGCGAGGAGATCGCGCGTGGGCAGCAGACCGTAAGGATATCTACCGACAGCCGCAGGTACGGCAAGACTGTGACCGTAATAGACGGGATCGACGAGAACGACATCGACATCGGAGACCTCGCCAAGCAGCTGAAGAACAGGTGCGCCACCGGCGGAACATGCAAGGACGGGCGCATCGAGCTCCAGGGGGACCACAAGAAGAAGGTGAAGTCCGTCCTGGAGGAACTGGGATTCCGGATAGAGGTAGTATGAAAGAATCTAGCTTCATTAGGACTGAGCTCATCGGGCTGGACGTGGAGGTGCTGTCCGCGCCGTTCTCGGGGATATCCGGGAAGGTCGTGGACGAGACCAAGCGCACGTTCACCATCGAGTCGGCAGGAGCCGAGAAGATGGTTCCCAAGCCCGGCAACGTGTTCAGATTCGCATATGAAGGCAGGACCATCGACATCATCGGATCAGAGATAATGCACCGACCAGAGGACAGAATCAAGAAGGTTAGGTGAATCAAATGGCAGCAGAAATTAAAGACATCGGATTCGACGTCGCCCCTCCCTCCATGGAGTGCAACGACCCCAACTGCCCGTTCCACGGCAGCCTTTCGGTCAGGGGACAGACGATCGACGGAGTGGTTGCGACTGTCAAGATGAACAAGACTGTCGTCGTAGAGCGCAACTACCTCAGGTACGTGAAGAAATACGAGAGATACGAGAAAAGGAGCAGCAGGTACTCCGCCCACGCCCCCGCATGCCTCGGCCTCAAGGCCGGGGACAGGGTCACCATAGCGGAATGCCGCCCCATCTCCAAGACCGTGTCCTTCGTAGTCATCGAGAAGAAGGAGTGATCTGCAATGAAGGGAATAGCTGGAAACCAGACCAGGGGACTTCAGAACGGATCCAGGCTCGATGTGATAGACAACACCGGAGCCAAGGTCATCGAGATCATCACCGTCCCCGGATACCACGGGGTCGCGAGGAGGGTGCCCAGCGCAGGAGTCGGAGACCTGGTCATCGCCTCCGTCAAGAAAGGCACCCCTCAGATGAGGAGGCAGATCGTCTTCGCGGTCATCGTCCGCCAGAGGCGCCCCATGAGGAGGGCCGACGGGACTATCGTCTTCTTCGAGGACAACGCCGCGGTCATAACGACCGAGACCGGCGAGACCAAAGGAACGGACATCAAAGGCCCCGTCGCGAGGGAGGCTGCCGAGAGGTGGCCCCGCATATCCGCGACCGCGAACACTATAGTCTGAGGTGTCAAGCATGGTCAGCAGCAAAGCAAGAGTACAGAGGAAGAAGCAGGCGCACGCCCCCCTGCACGTCAAGAGGAAGATGCTGTCCGCGCACCTCAGCGACGAGCTCAGCAGCAAGTACGGAGTCCGCTCCGCCAGGGTCTGCAAGGGAGACACCGTCATCGTCGTGCGCGGCAACAGCGACATAAGGAACATCGAGGGCAAGGTCGTGTCCGTCTACACCAAGACCGGGCGCGTCGCCATCGAGGGGGTCACGATAAAGCAGGCGGACGGGACCGACACCGAGCGTCCCATCCACGCGTCCAACCTGGTCATCGTCAAGCTCAACACCGAAGACCAGTGGAGGGTCGAGACCCTTTCCAAGAAGAAGGAGGCTAAAGAATGAGCGATCACATGAAGAGGCTGGCGGCGCCCAGGACCTGGCCCCTCAAGAGGAAGGTCAGCATCTGGGTAGCCAAGCAGTCCGCGGGAGCCCACTCCGTCGAGGAGTCCATGGCGGCGGTCACCGTCCTCAGGGACATGATCGGGGTCTGCGACACCGCGAAAGAGGCCAAGAGGATCATCGGGGACCGCGAGATGTTCGTCGACGGAAAGGCCGTCAAGAACCCCAAGATGCCCGTCGGGTTCATGGACGTCGTAACCATACCCAAGATGGACCTCAGGTACCGCATGCTCTTCACCGACAAGGGCAAGCTCACGCTCGTCCCCATCGACGAGGCCGAGGCCGCGTGGGAGATATGCAAGATCGAGAACAAGACCGTCGTCAAGGGCGGCAAGTTCCAGCTGAACCTCAGCGGCGGAAGGAACGTCCTCATCGAGAAGAACGCGTACAAGTGCGGCGACTCCCTGAAGATCTCCTTCGACGGCCAGAAGATCCTCGAGCACTACCCCTTCACCGAGGGGTGCACCGTGTTCATCAAGGAAGGGTCCCACAGCGGAAGCGTCAAGACCGTCAAGGGGATCCAGATCCTCAAGAGGTCCGGACCCAACGTCGTCATATTCAGCGACGGCACCGAGACGGTCACCGACAACTGCATGGTCATCGGCAGCGCCGGCCCGGCCATCAAGCTCCCGGAGGCCTCCGAATGAACGCCATGAGGCAGCTCCACGTCGACAAGGTCGTCGTGAACATAGGCGTCGGCGAGGCCGGAGAGAGGCTCGTCAAGGCCGAGAAGGTCCTCGAGATGGTCACCGGGCACAAGCCTGTCGAGACGATCTCCAGGACCGTCAACAGGGACCTCGGCATACGTATCGGGATGCCCCTCGGGTGCAAGGTCACCCTCAGAGGGGAGGACGCCGAGGAGTTCGTCAGGAAGGCTCTCGTCATACGCGAGATGCGCGTCCCCGAGTACTCCTTCGACAAGGAGGGCAACATGTCCTTCGGCATCTCCGACTACACCGACTTCGAGGGTATGAAATACGACCCCGAGATAGGCATATTCGGAATGGACATAAGCGTCGTCCTGAGGAGGGTCGGGAACAGGATCACCCAGAGGGCGCTCCTCAAGAGGAGGGTCCCCAAGAAGCACCGCGTCGACCGCGACGAGGCGATCCAGTACATGAAAGACACTTTCGAGGTTCAGGTGATTCAGTGAAGCCCAAGAAACAGTATGGAAGATCGGTCGGCTGCTCCCGCTGCGACCGCAAGAGGGGCATCATCAGGCGCTACGGGATGCACCTGTGCCGCCAGTGCTTCAGGGACATGGCTCCCGAGCTCGGATTCAAGAAGTATTCGTGAGGTGAGATGAATGCAGTGCGACCCACTCAACGACGCCATGTGCGTCATCAAGAACGCAGCTCTCAACGGAAAGAGCGAGTGCGTTATCCAGCCTTCCTCCAAACTCATCGGCCGCGTGCTGAAGGTTATGCAGGACCGCGGATACATCAGCCAGTTCGAGTACGTCGAGGACGGCAAAGCAGGTAAATTCCGCGTCATGCTCGACGGAGCCATCAACGACTGCGGCGTTATCAAGCCCAGGTACTCGGTCTCCGTGACGGACGTCGAGAGGTTCGAGGCGAGGTTCCTCCCCGCCCAGGACTTCGGGCTCCTGATCCTGACCACGACCGCGGGTGTGATCACCCAGGACCGCGCCAAAGAGCTCGGAATCGGCGGCAAGTTGCTCGCCTACGTGTATTGAGGAATACGAATGACAATAGCAGGGAAAATCGAAAGCACCATCGCTATCCCCGGTGGGGTGTCCGTCCAGATGGACGGGGGCATCATGAAGGTCAAAGGGCCTAGGGGTGAATTAAGCAGAAACTTCGCGCACCCTGGAATAGATATCGCCGTGAACGCGACCGAGGTCACAGTCAGCTGTGAGTACCCTAGGGTCAAAGACAAGGCAATGGTCGGTACCTACGTTGCGCACGTGAAAAACATGATCAAGGGCGTGACCGTAGGGTTCACCTACCACCTCAAGGTCGTGTACAACCACTTCCCCATGAAGATCGCTGTCAAAGGCGACCGTGTAGAGGTCAACAACTACATGGGAGGAAAGGCTCCCCGCTACGCCAACATCGTGCGCGGATGCACCGTCAAGGTCAGCGGAACCGACATAACCGTCGAGGGCAACGACATCGAGGCTTGCGGACAGACCTCCGCCAACCTCGAGAGGGCCACCTCGAGGCTCGGGTTCGACAAGAGAACGTTCCAGGACGGGATATACATCGTCCAGAAATCCCATAAGGTGAAAGAATGACCGTCAAATCACTGTTAGAGCTCCCCGGCATGACCGCGGAGAACGTGAAGGAGCTCGAGTCCATCGGGATCACCTCCGTTTCCGAGCTCACCGAGGCCGTCAACGACGAGGCGAAGGTCAAGGAGATCGTGAAGACGCTGTCCGGCGTCGGTCCCAAGGCCGTCTCCGGATGGAAGGCCGCGCTGGAAGGGTCCGAGGAGGTCGCAGCCTCCGTAGTCGAGGCCGTCCCGGCCGCAGAGAAGCCCTACGTGGTCAAGGCCAAGCCCGAGCTCACCGACGAGGAGGCCGAGGCGCTCGCCAAGAGGGCCATCGTCTCCGGAAAGAGGCCCGCCTTCAAGAGGCAGGAGTGGTTCAGATACTCCAAGCTCGGCGAGAAGTGGAGAAAGCCCAAGGGAATCCACTCCAAGATGAAGAGAGGCCTCAAGAGGCGCCCCCCGATGGTGGACATCGGCTACCGCGGGCCCAAGGCCGCCAGGAACCTCCACCCCTCGGGATTTGAGGAGGTCCTCGTCTACAACGTCGACGGGCTTGAGGGCATCGACCCCAAGAAGCAGGCCGTCCGCATAGGCGGCACCGTAGGGACCAAGAAGAGGATCGCCATAGAGGACAGGGCCGACGAGCTCGGCATAAGGGTCCTCAACAGGATGGTGTGACCATGTCAAACCTGAAGAACCAGAGAAGGATGGCCGCCGAAGTCCTGAAGTGCGGCCAGAACAGGGTCTGGATGAACCCTGACAGGCTCGACGAGGTCGAGAAGTGCATCACCCGCGCCGACATCCGCACCGCCGCCGACTCCGGGCTCATCAAAGCCAAGGTCAAGAACGGGACCTCCAAGGCGAGGACCAGGTACGCCAAGGCTCAGAAGGCCAAAGGAAAGAGGAAGGGGCCCGGATCCAGGAAGGGTACCGCCAACGCACGCGTGAGCGACAAGTCTCGCTGGATCGGGACCATTAGGCCCATACGCGCGGAGCTCAAGTCTCTCAGGGCGGACGGCAAGATCACGCCTTCCGTCTACAGGCTCTATTACAGGAGGGCCAAGGGAGGACTCTACAAGTCTCGCGCTCACCTGAGGCAGCACATGGTAGCCGCCGGCCACCTTAAGGAGGAGATCTGATGGCAACAGGGCCTAGATACAAAGTTGCGTTCCGCAGAAGAAGAGAGAACCGCACCGACTACTACCAGCGCCGCAGGCTCCTCGCAGCCAAAGAGGCCAGGGCGGTCGTCAGGAGGTCCAACAAGAACATCGCCATCCAGTTCGCCGAGTTCGGCATGGAGGGCGACAGCATAATCGCATCGGCGTCCACCAGGGAGCTCAAGGCGCTCGGATGGGAGCACTCCTGCTCGTCCATCCCCGCGGCGTACCTGGTCGGATACCTCGCTGGGAAGAGGGCTGTCGGAGCCGGGATCGAGTACGCGGTCCTGGACATCGGCATGCAGAAGGTCCAGCACGGCGGAGTGCTCTTCGCCACCGTCGCCGGCATGACCGACGCCGGGCTCGAGGTCCCCCACGGAGAGGACGTCCTCCCTGACGAGGACAGGCTCAAGGGGAAGCACATCGACGAGGGCATCGAAGCGGCCGTCGAGAGCGTGAAACAGAAGATGGAGGCTGAGTAAAATGGCAGACTGGGTACCTAAGACCAGGCTCGGACAGATGGTCCTCAACGGCGACATAACCACCATGAGCGACGCTCTGGCCACTAAGCTGCCCCTCCGCGAGCCCGAGATAGTGGACATCCTCCTCCCCGACCTGAAGGACGAGGTCATCGACCTCAACATGGTCCAGAGGATGACCGACTCCGGAAGGAGGGTCAGGTTCGCCGTCACATGCATCGTCGGTAACGGCGATGGATTCATCGGGATCGGAAGGGCCAAAGGAAAGGAGGTCGGGCCCTCCATCAAGAAGGCCATCGACAACGCCAAGCTGAACATAATCGAGATCAAGAGGGGCTGCGGGTCCTGGCAGTGCGGGTGCGGAAAGCCCCACTCCCTGCCGTTCGAGGTCGTCGGGACCACCGGTTCCGTCACCGTGTCCCTCAAGTCCGCCCCCCGTGGCGTGTCCCTCGCCGTGGGCGACGTCGCCAAGAGCCTTCTGACCCTTGCCGGCGTCCGCGACGCATGGGGATTCGCCAGGGGCAACACCAAGACCAAGGTCAACTACGCGATGGCGACCTTCGAGGCCCTCAAGATGACCTCTCGCATGAGAGTCACCGAGGCCCAGGAGAAGAGCCTCAACATCGTGTCCGGACCCATCGGCGTGACATTCGCCGAGACCGACGTCGAGAACCAGGAGGAATGAGGATGGCATATGCAGTCATTCGCGTGCGCGGCCAGCCCGATGTCAACTACAACATCGAGTTCACCATGGGGCTTCTCGGCCTCAACAAGGTCAACCACTGCGTGATAGTTCCCGAGAACGACTCCGTCAAGGGAATGCTCCAGGTCGCCAAGGACTATGTCACCTGGGGAGAGGTCGACCAGGCCACTCTCGCCGAGATGCTCCGCGCTCGCGGAAAGGTCGTCGGCGACGCGGCAGTCACCGACGAGTACGTCAAATCGAACTCCGAGTTCGCCAGCATCGACGACCTCGCCAAGGCGATGATCGACAGCGATTGCAGGCTCAAGGACGTCGAGGGCGTCAAGCCCGTCATCCGTCTCCACCCTCCCGTGAAGGGATACGAGGGCAACAAGCGCTCCTACAAGAACGGCGGAGCTCTCGGATACAGGGGAGCCGCGATCAACGACCTCATCAAGAGGATGCTGTGAGGGATAGAGATGCCTAGCAGAACCAAGAAATTCAGAGGATACAGGACCCACGGGCGCGGAAAGAAATCCGGGCGCGGGGCGGGTATCATCGGCGGACACGGCCAGGCCGGACTCAGCAAGACCGGCAAGATCGGAATGCTGAAGTATGACAGGGACCACTTCGGCCGCCACGGGTTCAAGAGACCCCAGTGCATGGTCGAAGCCAACCGCACGATCAACGTCGGAGAGCTGTCCGAGCAGGTCGAGAGGTTCGTCGCTATGGGATTCGCATCCAAAGAGGGGAACGCGTACAGCGTCAACCTCACCGATGCGGGCATAGACAAGCTTCTCGGGGCCGGAAGCATCGGCGTCGCCGTCAACGTGACGGTGGCCGAGGCCTCGGAGAAGGCGCGCTCCAAGATCGTGGAAGCTGGCGGGTCTATCGTAGAGTGAGTATATCGAGAGGTAGATTGGATGGAAGAGACAAAAAGCCTGTTGTACAAGGTCAAGCCAATTGCCGACAGGCTCCCCTCCGTCAAGAGGCCTGAAGGGCACGTGCACTTCAGGACCAAAATGATGTGGGTAATCGTCATATTGGTGCTGTACTTCATAATGACCAATGTGTATCTTTACGGCTTGGACCAGTCCGAATCGCTGGACTTGTTCGCACAGTATAGAACCATCATGGCAGGAGCTTCCGGATCGCTACTGCAACTCGGTATCGGACCGATCGTCACTGCATCCATCATAATGCAGCTGTTCGTCGGTGCAAAGATCATCAAACTGGATCTCGCGAAGCGCGAGGACAAGGCTTGCTACCAGTCGGTAATGAAGCTGCTCGTCATCGTCATGATCATCTTCGAGGCCATACCTCAGGTGTTCGGCTACCTCGTGCCCTCCAGCGGCGCCGTCGGCGCTCTGGGCAGCGGAGGCGCCAAGCTCCTGCTGATATTCCAGCTCTTCGTGGGATCCTACATACTCTTCATGATGGACGAGGTGGTGTCCAAGTGGGGTATCGGAAGCGGTATCTCCCTGTTCATCGCCGCGGGAGTGGCCCAGGCTATATTCACGGGAACCCTCAACTGGAACCCCGTGGACATGTCCTCGGCTATGTCGCTCTCCAACCCGCCTGCAGGTACCATACCCAGGTCGCTGTACTACGTGTTCACCATGTCGCCCGAGCAGATGGCGTCCGGAGGGTACGAGTCGCTGTTCATCGGCAGCCCCAACCCGATCATAGCCCTGATAGGGACGCTAGTGATCTTCGTGGTCGTGTCGTACCTCGAGTCCACGCGCGTCGAGCTGCCTCTGGCGCAGGGAAGCGCGAGAGGGGCCCGCGGTCGCTACCCGATCAAGCTGATGTACGCGAGCAACATCCCTGTCATCCTGATGTCCGCCCTGCTTGCGATAGTGAGCATGGTGGCGCTGCTGCTGTACAGCAACGAGCTCCTCAGCCAGATACCGTTCCTCGGAGGAAACTCCTCGATCGGATACTTCGAAGAGGGCTCCACGTACGCGGCTGGAGGGCTGGCATGGTACCTGTCCGCGCCTCAGGGCATATCGGACTGGCTGATGCCCATCCTGGACCCGCTCACGTACGGAAACGGCCATGGAGCCATCCAGAACCTGGCCCGCGTGGTGATCTACTTCACCGTCATGGTGATGGGATCCATCCTGTTCGCCAAATTCTGGGTCGAGACCACCAACCTGGGGCCCGAGTCCGTGGCCAACCAGATCCAGAGGAGCGGAATGCAGATACCCGGATTCCGTCGCGACCCCCGCATCGTCAAGCGCGTGCTGGAGAGGTACATCCCCACCATCACCGTGATGTCGGGAGCCCTGGTCGGAGCCCTCGCCGCTTTCGCGGACATGATCGGAACCACCGGTAATGCGAGCGGAACAGGAGTGCTGCTGACCGTCGGCATCCTGATCCATCTCTACGAGGCCATCGGCCGCGAGCAGATGATGGAGATGAATCCTGTCATGAGAGGATTCTTCGGCGGAGAGTGAGCCTATGCCAAACCCTGGAAGCCCTGAGAGCATGCAGAACGTCCAGCAGCAGATGCCTGGGATGTCCGGAAAGACCATGATGGGCATGATGCTCGCCATGGTCATCATGCTCGTAGTCACGAGCTTCAGGGACCCTATCGGGGAAGCCTTGGACGTGGTGTTCAAATACATCGCGTTCAAGGACAGCCCCGTGCTGACCCTGATACTCGCCGGTATCATCATGATCACCATCAGCACGGTGGCTAGGAGCCTAATGACCGACTTCGTCGGAATGGCAAGGAACCAGCAGATCCAGAGCGACTTCAACGCGGAGTTCCGCGAGGCGAGGAGGGAGAACAACCTCTTCAAGATGAAGAAGCTCCAGGAGCAGCAGCCTCAGATCATGGCCATGTCCATGGAGGCGAGCACGCAGCAGATGAAGGTCATGCCTGTCACCATGCTCTTCGTCATCCCTGTGTACGCATGGGTCTACTACTTCCTGAAGACCGGCGACACCGCCGCTTACTTCCCTGGGGAGACGGTCATCGTCAACATGCCCTGGGGATCTCTGGACGTCAACTCCCTGCTCATGGGGTTCTTCCCCTCCTGGATCATCCTGTACACCCTGGTGAGCCTTCCTATCGGACAGGTCGAGAACAGGCTAATCAGGCTGGTCCTGCTGAGGAAGCGCCTCAGAGAGCTGGACCACGAAGTCAAGAAGGCTGAGCTCGGATGAGGATAACCATAAGCGGTCCGCCCGGATCGGGCAAGACGACCGCATGCTGCCTGCTCTCGGAGGCGCTCGGGCTGGAGATGGTGGTCTTCGGCAAGATCTTCCGCGAGCTGGCGGCTGAAAAGAACTTAACACTCGGGGAGCTCGGCGCGATCGCCGAGGAGGACCCATCCATCGACCGCATGATCGACGAGAGAATCCTCGAGATCGCGCGCGAGAACCCCGACATAATTCTGGAGTCCAGGCTTTCCGCCTACATGCTCCACAGGAACGGCATACCGGCCTTCAAGGTCTATCTGGACGCCAGCCCCGAGGTGCGGTTCGCCCGCATAGGGACGCGCGAAGGGGAGACCCTGGAGGAGGCAGTGCGGAAGACCGTGGAGCGCGCCGCCTCCGAGGCCAAGAGGTACATGATGTACTACGGCATCGACATAGAGGACAGGAGCGTCTACGACCTCGTCGTCGACACCGGCGACAAGACCCCCGAGCAGGTGGTCCAGGCCATAATCGACGGCATGGGTGAAGCTGATGCTGGTGAAGGACCCGAACGCGATTCCTGACAGATGGGGGAAGAGGCCCTCCGACCGTTCCGTCGGGGAGCTCCTCCGCGGAGGCGTGCTCATACTGGACAAGCCTCCGGGGCCCACCTCCCACCAGGCCACCGCCTGGGCCAGGGACGCGCTGAAGGTCGACAGGATCGGCCACGGCGGGACCCTCGACCCCTATGTCAGCGGCGTGCTCCCCGTCACGGTGGGGAAGGCCGTCAGGCTCACGGACGTCGTCCTGTCCTCGGACAAGGAGTACGTCTGCCTCATGCGCCTGCACGCGGACCGCCCCGAGACGAGGATCAGGGAGGTCGTCTCCCGCTTCCAAGGGAAGATATACCAGCTCCCTCCGGTGAGGTCCGCGGTCAAGAGGCAGCTCAGGATAAGGACTGTCAAGGAGCTCGAGGTGCTGGACGTCCGCGGCCGCGACGTGCTCCTCAGGATATCCTGCGACGCCGGGACCTACGCGCGCACCCTATGCGTCGACATCGGCGACGTCCTGGGATGCGGGGCCAACATGGTGGAGCTCAGGCGCACCCGCTCAGGCAAGATGACCGAGCAGAGGGCAGCCACGCTCCAGGACATCCGCGACTCGTACGTGTTCTGGCAGCAGAACGGGCGCGGCGAATGGCTCAGGAGCCTTCTCCTGCCGATGGAGGTCCTAGTGGAGCCTCTTCCGAAGATAGTGGTCAAGGCCACTGCCGTCGACGCCATATGCCACGGCGCAGACCTAAGCGTGTGCGGGATCCATATGCTGGACGAGGGGATACGCAAGAACGCCCTCGTCGCGATGATGACCGCCCGCGGGGAGCTAATAGCCCTGGGAAGGATGGCGATGTCCTCCGAGAAGGTCATGGCGTCCTCCAAGGGGAAGGCGGTCGACACAGAAAGGGTGTTCATGGAAGAGGGCCACTACCCGAGGATGTGGAAGTACTCCACCGATCTGGAGGAGCTTTCCGAGCCTGTGTTCTCCGAGTAAGCGTTAACCGTACATACGACCCCTGCCTTCTCCCGGCCATGAAGCTGTTCGAGAAGAGGACCCAGGTCTACGGGCCCGAGACCGTCTCCGTGGGGGATTTCGACATAACCGTCGACGGGTGCTACCGCAACGTCTTCATCGCCACCCTCAAGGTCAAGCCGAAGCATTCTTTATACGTCAGCATCGAGTCCGACAACCCGGTGGACGTGGCGGTGGCCAACGAGGACAACTCCGCAGCAGGCCACAAGGACAGGATAACCAAGGACGTCCTCGGCCCTTTCAGCACCAAGAAGTTCATGACGATGGGGCTGTTCATAGGCGTCTACCGCGGAGACAAGGCCAAGGTCTCCATAGACGCATGGATGGAGAAGGAGTAAGGTGCGGGGAAAGCCCCGCGTTTTGCTCAGACGCCGAAGAACTCCTTGACGTTGGGCCTGAAGATGTAGTACAGGAGCAGAGCCTGTATGATGATGCCTATTATGCTCGTGGCGCCTGTGAAGAAGATCGCCACGACATCGATCACGAGGGATATGATGCCGAATATCACAGCCAGGTACCATATGGCCTTCCATCCGTTCCAGAACCCTCCGGCAATCACTATCGATATGAGCCCAACCAAAAGCAGGACGCCTCCCACGGCCGTGGTCAGCGCTCCGAACTCAGGTAGCGTCATGCCTCCTAGCAATATAGCCGCACCGCCCAATACGAATAGCACGCCGAGCACGAAATACAGTATCGCGATCAGCGTGATGAGCAGCGGGCGTTCTTTTCCGCTTGCCATGCGAGACAAATCGCATGTCGCCAATAAAATTGTTTCTTCGTGGAGCATCCTCGGAGCGCATGCGGACCCCCCATCCTGCGTAGTACTCCCTGGACGGCTTGAGCATGAGGAGGACGACGGAGAGGATCCCGAGGGCCGTCATCAGATAGTCGTTGTTCATCGCTTCTTCCGACTTGATGGACATTATCTCGAGCGCTATCAGAATGGCCATGACGGCTATGGACGCCTTCTGGGCTACAGGCATCCCTGCGAGGAGAAGCCCAGCGAGCAGGAGCAGCAGGACGGACAGCAGCGTGAAGTACTCGACGACGGAGGAGTAGAACTCGTTGTGGCCGAAGGTGTCGGAATAGGACAACGCGCACATAGCCTCGAACAGAAGGGTCATTCCTACGACGAACATGAACCCGATGGCGTAGTTCGCAGCGTATGGGCGATTCATCATGCGCTGTAGAGTGCTTAGGTTTATATACGTTCGGCATGGCACGTTTTTTATTGGTGTTGGGGATTGAGGCGCTATGTCGCGCAGCACCGGCCGCACGCTCGGGTTCTATCTTCGCCCTTACTCGTGGGAGATCCTGGTCATCGTCACGTTCCAGGCCATCGGAGTGGTCATGCAGGTGCTGGCGATCGGAATGCTCAGGCCGATCCTGGACAGCAGCGTGGAAGGCTACGGCGTCGAGTACATACTGGATGAGGGGGTCATCCTCCTAGGGATGACGATCGCGTTCGCCGTTTTCGTATCACTGGCGTCGAGGATGTCGTCCCAGCTGTCGCTGTCTGTGTCCTCCGACATGAGGCGCGACGTACTGGCTTCGTCGCTCAAGGTCCAGAGGCTGGACTCGGTGGGGGACATGGGGTCGTTCTCGATGACCTGTCTGACGTCCGACGTGCAGGAGGTCCAGGAGCACGTCTTCAAGTCCTTCTCCACTTATCTTGCCCTGCCGTTCTTGGCGACTGCCATGGTCGCCTGCACATATATGATAAACGCGACGGTGGGGGTCATGGTCATAATGGCGATGATCTCGGTCATCTTAATAACGTACCTTCTCTCCCGGCGCACGTACGAGGCGTATGCGGAGAAGATCGTCAGTCTCGACAATCTGAACACGATGTTCAAGGAGGAGGTCAAAGGCGCTAGGATGATCAGGGCGTTCGGGGGGAAGGACCACGAGATGGAGAAGTATCTCCGCGCAAGCAACACGTATGGGTCGTGCACCAAGAGGATAGCGCTGAACAGCTACTACCTCCCATCGTTCTCCATGGCGTTCGTCTGGATATTTGTGGTCATGGTCTATATGATCGCGGCTTTAGGGCTGTCGTCGCATGTCATCCGCCCCACGCACCTGGTCCTCTTCATGCAGTTCACCACCTGCATAATATCCTCGCTCGCCTTGGTGCCCTACATCTGCCTGAGCATCCCCCGCGCCAGAGTGAGCATGAGAAGGATAGGGGGAGTCTCCGGCCTGCACGAGTCCCCTGTGCCGAACACCGAGAGGGCGGAGGACCCCTGCGACCTCAGGGCGTCCGGCACGAGGTTCGAGGACGGCTTCGGCCGCGTCATGCTGGACGGGCTGGACCTGGAGATTCCGAGAGGCACGGTCGCGACCGTCACCGGAGCCAACGGATGCGGTCTGACGGAGCTCGTCGACATCGTCACGGCGTTCTCCCTTCCCACTTCCGGCAGCGTGTCCGTATGCGGGATGGACGTGGGTTCCTCCGACCCTCGCGACATCCGCAGGGCAGTTTCCTACGCCGGCCGCCAGTCGGGAGTGTTCTCGGGGACCATCCGCTTCAACCTGGATCCTGCCGGGGCCTGCGACGACGACTCCATACTGGAAATGTGCAGGCGCACGGGCTTCATAGACTACGTGGAGCTGTCCGAAGGCGGCCTGGACGCGAAAGTGTACTCCGCTATGATGTCCGGGGGGCAGGTCCAGCTGATGGCTCTGACCAGATGCCTTCTGAGGGATGCGGAGATGTACGTGCTGGACGACTGCCTGTTCTCCATGGACGAGGCCACCAGGAGGAAAGCCGTCCGCGCGGTGCTGGACGTCCGTCGCGGAAGGACGGTGTTCTTCGCCTCGCACGAGATGGATACCGTGGAGGTCTCCGACGTGGTCTTCCTGATGAAGGACGGGCGCATCGTGGATTCCGGGACTCATGAGCGCCTCATGTCCTGCTCCGGCGCCTATTACGAGATGTATTCGAGAAGCTCGGGAGGGATCGTTTGCTGAGGAGGCTCTTCTGGCCGGAGGCCTTCGACCTGCTGGAGGGCTACGCCGAGAAGCCGGCGAGGAAGATGCGCGTTTATGCCGCTCTGTCGCTGCTGTCCGTGGTGCTGCTGTCGTCGGTCCCTTACATCGCAGGAACGTTCATCAACGGGCTGGTCAAGGTCAGCTCCGACCAGAACGACATCGACCTCGCTTTCGTCATGGACACGGGGGCTGTCGTCGTCCTGATCATCACGTTCTGGTACGTGACCACGTCCAGCATCCAGAAGGAGATGGTGCTGCAGAGCCTCGCTCTCACCAGGAAGATCAGGGAGGACCTGGGCGACAAGCTCATGACGGTGTCGATCGGGGACGTGGAGGCCATCCGCTCCGGAGAGATGTCTGCGAAGTTATCCGGGGATCTTCCTGCGGTCGGAAACCTCCTGTCCAAGGACTTCGTGGAGTTCTTCTCGGGGAACGTGATGATCGTGATGATACTCGTCGCCATGGTGTTCGTCTCGCCGGCCCTGGCCTTGGTTTACATCGTCACGATCCCGTCCACGCTCATCGCCGCGAGGATATTGACGAGGATGTCCGAGAGGGACTTCCTCACCAGGAAGGAGACGATGGATGCGATAAGCTCCGGGATGGGGGACATCATAGCCAACCACCGCACGATCAAGATAAACAACCTCGAGGACGTGATGATGGACAGGTTCGAGGAGTCCAATCGCCAGTTCGTGAGGGCTACGGTGCAGTCCGAGTCCCGCAGCGGCCTGATGGTGCCCCTGGCCAGCGTGGCGTCCAACTTTGGCTACGTGGCCACGGTCCTCGCCGGGGCCGTGATGATGTTCGACATGACCCTGGACCTGGGGATGTTCCTGGCGTTCATGGTATACGTTCGCCTGGTCAACAAGCCTCTTGCCCAGTCCGCCTCTGCGTACGACAACATAAAGTCGGAGACCATGTCGCTCAAGCGCATGCTGTCGATACTGAACATGCCGGACGAGGAGGAGAAGGACCTGGAGGACGGGCCCGATCTTCGCGGGAGCGTGGAGTTCGAGGACGTGAGGTTCTCGTACTCGCCGGGGAAGGAGGCCCTCCGCGGCGTGTCGTTCACTGTGGAGGAGGGAGAGGTCGCGGTCATCGCAGGGCCGACCGGCTCCGGCAAGACCACCTTGCTGAACCTCCTGATGCGCTTCTACGTCCCCGATTCGGGAACCGTCAGGATCGGAGGGCGCGACGTGAGCGGCATATCGCGCAGGGACCTGAGCCGTACGGTGGCGGCCGTGCTCCAGGACCCGTGGGTGTTCGACGGGACCATAAGGGAGAACATAGTGTATAACAGGAAATGGGTAACCCAGGAGGACCTGGACGCTGCGCTCGCGATCACGGGGTTCGAAGGATACGTGAACAGCCTTCCGGACGGCCTCGAGACTCGCGTGGGCGACGATGTCCGTATACTCCCGCTGGCCCAGAGGAGGATGCTGGCGATGGCCAGGGCGGTTCTCGGTGACCCGAAGATCCTCGTGCTGGACGAGGCGTTCTCCGGGCTGGACCCCCTGACCGAGTCGGCCGTGTTCGAAGGGCTGAGGCGCATCATGGCCGGGCGCACCGTCCTGATCGTGAGCCATGAGCGCGTCATGGCCGACTGCGCCGACAAGGTGATACGCCTGGAGTCCGGCAGGACCGTGCGACTCACCAGAGGCTCGACCTGTCGACGTTGCTGTTGACCCTTCCGGGGGAGTCCAAGCCCTTGATGATAGGCATGAACACGGCTCCGGAGGACATGCCGGGGGTCTTGTTCAGGCCTATGATCTCCGGCTCGTGATAGTTGGTTATGATGACCTGGTACCTCTGTACCTGGTCCTCGACCGAGATGCAGGGGTGCTCGGAAGATTTCAGTATGTCCAGGGTGACGTCGGCCAGCGCCTGTATCTCCTCCGGGGTGACGTCGTCGGAGAGATGGATGAAGAACGTGTGCTCCTCGGTGGTCCCGTTGAGCAGGTACGTGACCTCGGACTCGCCGACGATCTTCTTGAACTTCTCCGGCTTCTCGCCTTCTCCTGCGAGGGCGATCATGCGCCTCTTCCAGGTCTCAGGGATGTCGATGTAGATCGCATCCTCTCCGAGTATCTTCCACATAAGGGCAGGAATGTCGGCTTTCCGTTAATATGTTCCTTCCGGAACTGCTGTCTTCGGCGGAACGCGACCTCTACAGACTTCATCCTGACGCCGATGCCCATGCATATGCTGCTTTCCGACCCAGGCTCGGCGGCGCATTGTTTTCTGCCAATCATGCATCGAGCCCTCATGCTCGCGTATTAGGTTGGCATTCGTCGGATTCGGATCGGCTGTCGGCCCAGGACCGTTCTCTCGGAGTGATCACCGCCACGCGTTTCCCGCTTATCCCTATGGCGATCCAAACCACATTCTCGTCGCCTGGTTCGGAGGAATACCCCTTGTCATAGATCTGCCTGAGGGCTGTGGCGGCCGATGACGCAGGTGGCTTCGACCAGGAGGTTTTTATCTCCACGACGATGGCCGGATGCTTCGAGTCTCCCGGCACGAAGATGTCGCAGGCTCCGAGCCCTTTCGGAAACTCCTCGAACGCTTTCATTCCTGACGCGCGCATAGCGGAGCAGAGAGCGTTCTTGTACCTGTCGTGGGCCGCCTTGTCCGATGCCCTTCCCGACTCGCAGCCCCCCTTCCAGGTGCTGTCCATCGAGTGCCCGCCGAGTATGAACTGCAGGTCGTCGCGTATGGACTTCGCATCCCCTGTCAGCATGTGCGCCCTCAGCCCGATGCTCACGTCCGCCTCGCGTTCCGCAGCTTTGTCCACCAGAGATCTGAACGACATCGCGATCTCGCGGTTGACCATTGCGATATCATAGTCTCCGTCTTCCGACGGCTCCGCCCTGAGGTATCCGGCCATCACCAGATACGAGTACACGAGCTTGGGATCCGTGTCGGGCTCGAACAGGTCGGGATAGGCTATGGACCTTTCCAGCTCGGTCCTGATCCTGGATTCCGGGTTCTGGTACAGGCTCTTCAGCTCCTGCAGGGCGACCCCGTCTATCCTGGAGACGAGCTCTGAGGACAGTCCGCCGCCGGTGGAGCCGTCCCAGTAGCTCCTGGCAGGCTTGTTCTCATCGTTGGACCTGGACTGCAGGTACTTCACGACGCTGTAGGGGTTGTAGATGTCGGAACTTCCGAATTTGTATCCGTCGTACCAGTCCCTTATCTCGCCCATCGTGGCAGGGTCGTCGTAGCCAGTATCCTTCAGGAGGTCTCCGACTTCCTGTTCGGTGAAGCCGAAGTGCTCGTTTCCCTCCATGCTGAGGACATCCATCACCTTGGGGTTGTTGAAGCTGCTCAGCATGCCGGCTTTCATGAGCGGCATGATCCCGGTGATGACTCCGGTGCGCATATGGGCGTTGGTCTTGAACGTCTGCTCCATGAAAGGTCTGATTCTTTTGATCAGAATGTCGTATGCGTCTTCGGACGCTATGTTCTGGAATACGTGGTCGTATTCGTCCACAAGGACGATCGTCCTGTTGCCATACGTCGAATCGAGGACCTCGCACATGTCCGCTATGGAGCTGTTGAGCCCCGACTCGCTGAGCTCCATGCGGGAGCATCTGTCCAAGAGGCGGACGCTGGCATCGGTGAGCGACTCGCGAGGGATGCTGTCGGCCACTCTGGATACGATCTCTTTCAGGCTGTCTTCTAAAGATAGCGGGGATGACGGCACAAGCCTGCTGAAGTCCATTCTTATCACAGGATAGGCGTTTTTGTGCCGACCGCATTCTTTGCATGATGATATTTTTGAGCCTTTGAATAAATCAGGCTTGTCTTTGTACTTCATGTTGAAGAAGTAGTCCAGCATGGAGAGGTTGATGCTCTTCCCGAACCTGCGCGGGCGAGTGTAAAGGAGAACCTGGCCTTCCGCCTTGCAGACGTCCCGGATCATCAGTGTCTTGTCGACGAAGTAGTATCCACCGGTGACCAGTGACCTGAAGTCGTATACTCCGTCAGGGTACATCTTCGTCATCATGGCGAGGAATTCATCGTATCGCTTAATAAAGATGACGTGCAGAATTCAGCGTCTCCATGCGCACAATGAAAGGTTGAAGCCTGCCACGGACGGTCACCAGTCCCCCGTCGGTTCCGTGCATGAGGCCGACCTCACTGAACGCCCGTGGAACTTATTATATTATAATTGAGACTACGGCGGGCCATATGGCAGAGGAGTTCAAGGTCACGCCGTGGGAGGTCACCGGCGACATAGACTACGACAGGCTTCAGCAGCAGTTCGGGACCACCCCGGTCGACGACGCCCTCATTGCGAGGCTCGCGAAGTACGGCGACGTCCACCCTATGGTCAGGCGCGGGATCTTCTACTCACACAGGGACATGGTGCCCCTTCTGGACCAGTACGACAAGGGCAACCGCTTCGTCCTCTACACCGGGAGGGGACCTTCCGGGAACACCCATCTCGGGCACATGATGCCGTGGATATTCAACAAGTGGGTGCAGGACACCTTCGGCGTGGAGATGCTCTTCCAGATGACGGACGACGAGAAGTTCCTCTTCAAGGAGAAGCTCGACCTCGAGGACACCTCCTCCATGGCGTACGAGAACGCCCTGGACTTCATCGCCCTGGGGTTCGACCCAAAGAAGACCAGGATAATCCTCAACACGAAGAACATCGACAAGCTGTATCCCATCGCCCTGAGGATCTCCAAGAGGGTGACCTTCAGCACCGCGAGGGCCGTGTTCGGGTTCGACGACTCCACCCACATCGGGCAGATCTTCTATACCACCCTCCAGTCCGTCCCTGCTTTCCTCCCGTCCGTGGAGGCCGGCAGGCAGGTCCCCGTCCTCATCCCGTGCGGTATAGACCAGGATCCCCACTTCAGGGTCACCCGCGACGTCGCCCCCGGCATGGGGTTCCCCAAGCCCTCTCTGTTCTACTGCAAGATGTTCCCCGGGCTCTCGGGAGCCGACAAGATGTCCTCCTCGGACGAGAACGCGACGATATACACCACCGACACGCCCAAGGCGGTCAAGAAGAAGGTCGGGAGGGCGTTCACCGGGGGATGCGTCTCCGTGGAGGAGCAGAGGCAGAAGGGCGGCAACCCAGAGGTCTGCGCCGTGTTCAAGTACAACTACTATCTTTTCGAGAGCGACGATGCGAAGCTGAACGAGCTCGCCGAGAAGTGCCGCAAGGGGGAGATCCTGTGCGGGGAGTGCAAGATGTGCCTCACCGAGAAGATCAACGTGTTCCTGGAGGAGCACCAGGACAAGAGGGAGAAGGCGAAGGACGTCGTCGGCAGCATGACGTATGACGGTTTCGAGTGGTGATCACGATGGAGTTTTCAGAGATGCTTGAGGGGCTCAGCTACAACGAGAAGAGGCTTCTGCTGGCGGCGGACGCCAGAGGCGGCAGGGCGCGCATCGCAGACCTGGTCTCGGAGGGGAGCTTCTCCCTCGAGGTCGAGGCGATGGGAGCGGCGTCCTGGCTGGAGTCCAAGGGGCTGGCCAGGCTGAGCGAGAGGTCGGAGAGGTTCTACGTCTCTCCCGGAGCCGTCGGCGAGCTTCCCGAGCGGACAGCCGTGAAGGCGATAGACGCCGCAGGCGGAAGCATGGCCATGGACGCCCTGGCCGAAGCCATGCCCGGAGGCGCGGACAAGATCGCCGTGGGATGGCTCAAGAGGAAGGGGCTGGCGGACATAGCGAAGGAGGGCGACTCCAAGGTCCTCCGCCTCACCGTTAAAGGGCGCGACGCGCTTTCGCAGGAGATGCCCGACGAGGCCCTCCTCAGGAGGCTCGCCGGAGGCCCTGTGCCAGAGGCCGAGGCAGACAAGGCGCTGATCAAGGACCTGAAGGGCCGCCAGGGCATGGTCGCCGAGAAGGTCGTCACGGAGAGGTCCGTGGAGCTCACCGAGCTGGGGGTCAGAGCCGCCCGCTCCGGTCTGGAGATTAAGCCACAGGTCACGGACGTCACCGACCGCATGATACAGAGCGGCGAGTGGAAGGGCGCGGAGATGAGGAAGTATGACGTGCAGACGTTCGTGCCCCCGGCGGTGCCGGCCAAGAAGCATCCCCTCACCAGGCTGAGCGCCCAGGTCAGGAGGATCTTCACCGACATGGGGTTCGAGGAGATGTCCTCCGAGTACGTGCAGCCGGCGTTCTGGAACCTGGACATCCTCTACACGCCGCAGGACCATCCCGCCAGGGACCTCCAGGACACGTTCTACCTCGAGCACCCCGCGAGCATCCGCGTAGAGGACGAGGGCCTCGTGGCCAAGGTCAGGAGCATCCACGAGGACGGGGGCGACACCGGGTCCACCGGCTGGGGCGGGAAGTGGTCCAGGGAGAGGGCCGAGGCCGCCCTCCTGAGGACGCACAGCACCGTCAGCAGCATCAAGTACATCGCCGAGCACCCCGACGCCCCCCGCAAGGCGTTCTCGATATCGCGCATATTCAGGAAGGAGTCCATCGACGCCACCCATCTCCCGGAGTTCACCCAGATCGAGGGGATAGTCATGGACGAGCATGCCAACTTCGACATGCTCATCACCCTCATCAGGGAGTTCTACGCCAGGATGGGGTTCGACAGGATACGCATCCGCCCCGCCTACTTCCCGTACACCGAGCCCTCCCTGGAGCTGGAGGTCTTCTTCAACGGGAAGTGGATGGAGCTGGGCGGAGCCGGGATGTTCCGGCCCGAGGTCCTCGCCCCGCTCGGGGTGGAGACGCCTGTGCTGGCTTGGGGGTTCGGGTTCGAGAGGCTGGCGATGCTCAAGTGGGACATCAAGGACATCAGGGAGCTCTACATCTCCGACCTGGACATCCTCAAGGGCAGCACGGTCCTCTGATCGGGCCTGCCCGTCTTTCCTAGTGGCCCTCGCAGCCTCTTCCAGAGCGGAGGCCCTCTCGCTCCTCCCCAGGGCCTTGTCGGCCAGGGCCTCCTGCTCCATCACCTCGTCCAGCCTGAACAGGCACCCTGACTCCATCATCCTGCGCCTGGACATCCTCAGGTACACCAGCGCCTCCTCCGGCCTGCCTGCGGCCAGCATGCACTTCCCCAGCGCGAGCGAGGAGCCGCTGTCCTCGGAGTAGCAGCCCAGGGCGACGTCCAGCGCCTCGTCCGTCATCCCCTCCGCGAGCAGCACCTCCGCCGACATGGCCTTCGCCCTGTCCCCGTCGCCCGCGGTCCTCATGGCCGCCCTGGCGCTGCTCGTGTCGCCCATGCGGAGGGCCAGGAGAGCGGTCGCCAGGGAGAGCTCCTCGTCCCCCGTTCTCTCGCACAGCCCCAGCATGGTCTCCATGATGCCGGCGTCCCGGGAGTCCGCTACGGCGAAGCGGTACTCGGAGGTGAGCTTCGCCGCTTCACGGAGGCGCCCGGAATGCAGGAGGTGGTGCAGTCTCTCGGGGAGGTCCTCCCAGCTGCTCTGGTACACGTCCGCCGCGGCGCTGTGCCACCTCTCCATCTCCCCTTCCTTCGCGGTGCCGAGGAACCTTTCGCGGGCGTCCGGCCTCAGGGACAGGTTGCCCTTCCCGTCGAACGGCATCCCGTACATCCCCCTGATCCCCAGCGCCTGCCGCTTGGCCGGGCGTCTCAGCACGCACAGCATCCCTGCCACGTCCCTCTCCTCCGGAGGCATGGCGCGCATCATGTCCGCGCTCATGCGGTTGAACGGATGGTGGAGAGCGAGCTCGGAGCGGGGGACGCCGGAGGACTCCAGGCCGTCGAGGAAGGCGTTCATGACCTCAGTCCCATGCTCCGACAGGAGGTAGATCTTCTTCTTCACCTTGCAGCTGGAGCGGCTGACGCGGGACAGCCCTGTCAGCACCTCTCCGGCCTTCTCCATCCTTATGAGGGTGGTGCAGGCGTGGGAGCGGGTTATCCCTAGGGCGGCCGCGATGCCGTCCTGGGTTATGTCCTCCGGCGCGCCGTACTCCATGTTCACGTCCAGGTTGCTGAACCTGGCCAGGTGCAGCATGATGTGCTGGCGGGTGTTGAACTCGTACATGCACGGGTGCTGTCCTGAGCGGAAATAACCGATGTCGGCTCTGAATAAGGTTGTTAAACGGGACCGCCATGCGGGAGGCATGTCCAGGCTCCTGATATGCTCCGAGGTCGATCTCCCGTCCGTCAACATGAGGTCTCGCCTCCTCGCGAAGGGAGGATGGGAGGACATCGGGGACGACAGGGAATGCGCCTATATGGCGAAGGGGGACGCGGTCCTGATGTCGATGCCCGACATGCACATCCGCCACGAGCTCCCCGACGAGCAGGCCGAGAGGTTCGGGGTCAGGGTGGACGACATAGTGGTGATGTCAAAACACTCGGCTAAGAGCGGCATGCCGGCGCTCACGGCCCATCCCATAGGGAACTATCACGAGAACCAGTACGGGGGGCTCGCGGAGACCCTCGCGCCCGCATCTCCCGCCCTAATGACAGACGCCTTGAGGCGCATCGTCAGGTACAACCCGGAGGAGGGCGTCCAGACGTGCTTCGAGGTCACGCACCACGGGCCGTTCGCGAGGAAGCCGATATTCTACATCGAGATAGGCAGCGACGAGTCCAACTGGGGGAACATGACGGCCGCTGAGACATTGGCCAACGTGATAGCGGACCTGGAGCCCGACGACGGAGCCATCAGGCTGGTGGGCGTGGGAGGCGGGCATTACGCGCCTCGCTTCTCCGAGGTCGCGCTGAGGTACAGGGCGTCCTTCGGCCACATGCTGCCCAACTACCAGATGGAGGGCCGCGACGACGAGGACATAGTCAGGATGATGAGGGCCGCATGCGAGGCGACCGGAACGAAGACGGTGTACCTCCACAGGAAGTCTATGAAGAAGCCGGAGGAGAGGCGCATCTCGGGCCTCATATCCTCCGCAGGGCTGGAGCAGGTACAGTCCGCCGATCTGGAGCCGCTCGGTGGGAGTCCACGAACGTCCCTTTGATCTCCTTGCCGAGGATGGCGTTGCGAAGCTCTTCGATGTCGCGGCCGTCCACGATGAGGATGTCTATCTTGCTCTCTCTGGCGATCTTGATCCCAAGCGGGTCGAACACGCCTGAGCTGGAAGCGTGATGCTCGTCGTAGACGATGTCGTCCAGCTCGTCTATGGTCATCCTGCTTATCTTCTTCGCGTTCGGGTCCTTCCGAGGGTCCGCGGTGTACACCCCGTCCACAGCGGTGGCGTTTATCATGCGGCTGGCCCCGAGGGCCCTGGCGACCATCGCCGTGACGGCGTCCGTGGTGTGCCCCGGCTCGGTCCCTCCCATGACGGAGATGCGCCTCCCGTCGTTGACCAGGTCCTCGGGACGCCTGTGGACGTCGTCGGGCATGTCCCCCAGCGCCAGTGCCAGGAGCTGCGCGTTCATGCGGGTGGCGGCTATCCCCAGGATGTCCTGCTCGTAGTCCCCGCCTCCAAGCTCCTTCGCGATCCCGGCGTAGTACCTCGCGGTCTTCCCTCCGCCGCATATCACGGCGAGCCTGGCGTCCTTGGAAACCTCCTTGAGCATTGCTGCCAGGCGCAGGATGTACTCGGAATCGTTCTCTCCCGGAACGAGGACTGATCCTCCTATCGACACTACGACGCTGTCCGTTGCGACCACCTTTCCTCCCCATGGCGACGCCGTTGTTAAATGTTTACGCGGAGGAACTGGCCAGGCGGCCGGCGTGCTGCGCGACACTGTGCCCTCAAGCCAATTTATTTATAAGTAATCCCGATGTGAAGTCTTCAGAAACCACGAAGGTGATAGAATGGGAGAAACCAATTCAGAGGACAAAGCGAGATATGATTTCAAGAAGGACATGCAGGAGATCACGAAGTACCGCGGGAGGGGAACCGAGCTGATCTCCGTCTACATCCCGGAGAACAAGCAGATCTCCGAGGTCATGGCCTACCTGAGGAGCGAGCAGTCGCAGGCGTCCAACATCAAGTCCAAGACGACGATGAAGAACGTCACCAGCGCCATCGACTCCATCGCCGCTCGACTCAAGACCTTCAAGGCGCCCCCGAAAGACGGGATGGTCATCTTCTGCGGCGAGGTCCCTCGCGCTGGGGACCAGACCAAGATGGTGCAGTACGTCATCTACCCCCCTGAGCCGATCACGGCCTTCATGTACAGGTGCGACTCCCAATTCTTCACGGACCCCCTGGACTCGATGCTCCTGGACAAGACGAGCTATGGGCTCATCACCATAGACAGGTCCGAGGCAACCATAGGCATCCTGTCAGGGAGCAGGATACAGGTGCTGAAGCACTTCGACTCCCTGGTCCCCAGCAAGCACCACCAGGGAGGCCAGTCCTCGGTCCGTTTCGAGAGGCTGATCGAGATCGCCGCGCACGAGTTCTTCGTCAAGGTCGCGGACAACGCCAACGAGGTGTTCCTCAACAGGCCGGAGCTCGTCGGGATACTCATAGGAGGGCCCGGAGCGACAAAGGACTTCTTCGTCAAGGAGGAGTTCATGCACCACGAGCTCAGGAAGAAGATAGTCTCCCCGCTGGTGGACACCGGCTACACGGACGAGTCCGGCCTCAGGGAGCTCGTGGAGAACGCCAAGGACATCATCGTCGACATCCAGCTCACCAAGGAGAAGATGTACATGCAGAGGCTCTTCACCGAGATCAGGAAGGCCGACGGAGGCCTCTCCTGCTACGGCGAGGACGAGGTCAGGACCGCCACGGACATGGGAGCGGTCGACATCCTCCTTCTCTCCGAGTCCCTCAAGAAGAAGCGCATAACGATACAGTGCCAGTCCGGGCACACCCACGAGCTGACGGTGGACGACGACGAGAGCAGGTTCCCCTGCCCCGAATGCGGAGGCAGCACGTCCATAGTCAAGGACGAGGACCTCATCGACGACTTCTTCCTCAGGGCGGACGCGTTCAACAGCCGCGTCCAGATAATATCCCCCGACTCCGAGGAGGGCGACATGCTCGTGAAGGCCTTCGGCGGGATAGCCGCTCTGCTGAGATACAAGGTGAATTGAATGAGCATAATGGACGATTTCGAGAAGGAGGTCTCGGCCGCGGTCGCCGAGGCCCTCAAAGGGATGGGCGCGAGGGAGACGAAGTTCCCTGTGGAGCGCTCTTCCGTGGAGACCGTGGACCTCGCCGTCCCGTGCTTCTCCATGGCCAAGGCCCTCAGGAAGGCCCCCCAGGCCATAGCAGAGGAGCTGGCCTCCGCCATCTCCCCGTCGGGGCTGATCTCCGCGGTCTCCTCGGCCAACGGGTTCCTCAACTTCAACATAGACCCTGCCGCGCTGGTCAAGGGGACCTTGGACGAGATCTGCTCCAGGGGCTCCGAGTACGGGTCCCTCCCAAAGACGGGGATCAGGGTGAACGTGGAGCACACATCCACCAACCCCACCGGCCCCATCCATGTGGGGCGCGCCCGCAACCCCATCATCGGCGACACCTTGGCCAGATGCCTGAAGAAGTGCGGCCACGAGGTGTCCACCGAGTACTACGTGAACGACGTGGGGAAGCAGGTCGTGGTCCTGACATGGGGCGTGGAGAACGCCACACCGGAGGAGGTCGCCGCGGAGATAGAGGAGCACGCGAGGACCATCGGCCAGAACGAGAAGGAGAGGGACAAGACCGACCACAGGCTCGTCGCCAACTACCGCGTGGCCAACAAGAAGATGGAGGCCGACCCCGCCGTTCAGGAGCAGATCACCGCCATGCTCAGAGGGTTCGAGGCCGGGGACCAGAAGGTCATAGACACCGTCAGGCACACCGCCGAGATCATGCTGGACGGCCTCAGGGAGACCCTGTCCAACATCAACGTCACCCTGGACAGGTACACCTGGGAGTCAGGATACATCGCCGACGGCTCCGCGAAGCGCGTGGTGGAGAAGCTTAAGGCGTCGAAGTACGCCGGGACCACCGACGACGGCGCCTGCTACGTGGACCTGAAGGACTTCGGGGTCCAGGGCAAGAACACCAAGTTCACCTTCACCCGCTCCGACGGGACCACCCTGTACACCACCCGCGACCTCGCCTACCACCTGGACAAGTTCTCCAGGGCCGACCGCCTCATAGACGTCCTCGGCGAGGACCAGAAGCTCGGGTCCAAGCAGCTCTGCTCCGCCCTGGAGATCCTGGGGAGCGAGAGGATGCCGGAGCCCCTGTTCTACGCGTTCGTCTCCCTCCCCGAGGGGAAGATGTCCACCAGGAAGGGCGTCGTCGTCTATCTGGACGACCTCATCGACGAGTCCGTCGCCCGCGCCTACGCGGAGATATCCAAGAGGCGCTCGGATATGCCGGAGGACAGGATGAGGGAGATTGCGAGGATCGTCGGGGTCGGCGCCATAAGGTACAACATCGTGCGCGTGCAGCCGGAGAAGCAGTTCGTGTTCAAATGGGAGGACGCCCTCAACTTCGACGGGAACTCCGGGCCGTACCTGCAGTACGTGCATGCCAGGGCGTGCAGCATGCTGAGGAAGGCAGGGGAGTTCGAGCGCGACACCGATCCGTCCAAGCTCACCGACGAGTCCGAGCTGAAGCTGGCCAAGGTCCTGTCCGAGTACGAGTCGGTCGTCAGGGCCGCCGGCGACGAGAAGAAGGTCCATCTCATGCCTGCCTACGGGCACGACCTGGCGTCCGCCTTCAACCAGTTCTACGCGTCCGTGTCCGTCCTGGACGCCGGCTCCCGCAGGAACGCGAGGCTGACCCTGGTGGAGTGCGCCAAGGTCGTCCTAGCCGACGTGCTGGGGTGCCTGGGGATGGGCGCTCCCGAGGAGATGTGAGCATGGAGATCCGCCCCCTGAGGATCAAGGACATAGAGAAGGTCCGCGAGCTCGAGATATCCTGCATACGCGAGTACTTCGCGAAGACGCTGGAGAACAGGTGGGAGGACCTTCCCGAGGAGTGGAAGGACAACCTGGGCGCCAGCAGCAGGAACCACCTCAAGGCCTATCTCGACGGCGGGCTGAGCTTCGTCGCCGAGGAGGACGGGGAGATCGTGGGGGTCATCTTTGCCCAGATGCTGCATCACATCTGCGACGAGGACAACCTCCTCTGGATAGAGAACATGTGCGTCCATCCGTACTTCAGGCGCAACGCGATAGGCTACAAGCTCCTCAGGGAGTGCGTCAGGGCCGGCCGCGCGCAGGGAGCCACGGTGGCGCACAGCATGATCCAGGAGGACAACGTGCCGTCGATCCTCCTGCACAAGAAGCTGGGGTTCTTCATGGACAGGCGCGAGGTGGCGCTGCTGGACCTTAGGGACCCTGGGCTTAAGCTTCGAGCGACTTCTTTTCTGCATGCCAGCGGAGGGCGGAATCCACGTCCGCCCTCACGTCATGCCCCGGGTCCGTTCCCGATCTGCGATTTTGCGGGATTGGCCTGAACAAGGGATGGCAGTCATCGTCCACATCCAAGTTCTTTGAGTGAATTCTGCCGATAACCGTTAAATCATCGCATATTGTGTAGGATTCGCATATGTCCGTGATGGAGTTCGAGAACAGCGACCAGGAATGGATAGAAACTGGGACGAGTCTCACTTCAAACCATGTCTGTTCTCTACAACATCGACGGAGGTTGCATGATCGTCGGACGCAGGGACGAAGAATCTTGTATTTGGTTTGCGGATCTCACAGACATTCCTTTCTCCACGGTTAGGAAGCGTCTGAAGAAGATGACGGAATCAGGAATAGTCGAAAGAATGGGCAGCACCAAATCTAGCGAGTGGCGCATCATCGACTAAGTTGGTCCATTTCTTGGTCCATCAGAAAGTATCGCAGCAAACAGCAGGCTCTTGTCAAGAACCAGACAAAAACAAAGGGAATGGGGCCGAAGCCCCAGGTTTCATTCTTTCTTTTTCTTCTCGGAGAGGTATCTCTTCCTCTCGGTCGAAGGGGCGGGGGTCTTCGGAGACTTCTTCTCCGCCTTGCTGGCCATCTTTGCCTTCCTCTCCTCCTCGAGCTGCTCGAAGGTCATGTCAGGCTTCTTCTTGGGGGCTTCGCGCATCTTGATGTATATGATGATCGCGATGGCGATGACGGCTATGGCGATAACCACGTAGGTGGTCCAGTTGGACAGCACGTTCTTATCCACCACGACATGGACGCTGAAGTGGTCCATCCCGTCGAAGGTGTTGCCGGGGTCGTCGGACGTGCAGGTGACGACGAGGTCGTACGTCCCAGCAACATTGAAGTCCTTCATGTTCACCGTGATCGTGGCGGTGTCTTCCGCAGGAATCGGGCAGTCGTTTGCGGTGCCGACTACCTTGCTCCCGTTCTTGACGACGACGTCGATGGTGCAAGCGTCGCCGGTGTTCTTGACCTTGAAGCTCAGGGAGCCGCCGTTGAAGGTGTCGAACTTGGCGTCCGAGCTCGTGTCGGTTATGGTGAGGTCTGCATCCGACTCGGCCATGGGGGCCGCCAGCACCGCGAGGAGCAACGCCAGGGCTATCACGGTCTTCACGTATCTCATCCGCGGCACCTCAGGTGATGATCTCCTCGATGCGCTCCTGCTCTATGGCGCGCCTGATCTCCATGGACAGCCTCCTTCCCGAGGACATCTCGGTCCTCCAGAGGGTGTTGCCGTAGGGGTGGCCGACGGACATGTGCACGTTGGTCCCTCCGCCGATCCTGGGCGCGACGTCGTAGATGTGGAACTTGAGGTCCTTGTCGACGCATGTCTGCAGGCAGAACGGCCCGATGA
The DNA here is from genome assembly GCA_017540825.1 of Candidatus Methanomethylophilaceae archaeon. Lineage (GTDB taxonomy): Archaea > Thermoplasmatota > Thermoplasmata > Methanomassiliicoccales > Methanomethylophilaceae > Methanoprimaticola. The sequence continues at coordinate 30,563 of JAFYAH010000011.1, forward strand.
TCCCCGGGTCGTAGAACTTCTTGGTCGCCGCGACGTACTTCTCCGCGAGCTCGAAGGCCTTGTCCAGGAGGGATTCCCTCAGCGTGGCGGAGTTGTGGCCGCACACGGTGTACTCGGGGATGATCCCGTCGTTCTCCAGCTCGACCTGCTGCTTCCCGGGAAGCCTGCAGTATCCGTCCAGGGAGCTCTCGAACCTCCAGTCTATCCCTAGGAGCTCGATCTTGGAGCCCTTCTCCTCGAGCGGGGAGTAGAAGAAGTCGAGGTTGAAGACGGGGCCGATGATGTACTGCTCCATCCTCGCGTGCTTCAGGAAGTCCTCTTCGATGACCCCCTGGGCGATGAGCTCGTTGGACTTCTGCACGAACTGGTCGTAGTCCTTGGCGGTGAAGAACCCCCTCTCGAGCTTCTTCACCTTGTGGTGGACCTTGACTATCGTCAGCCCGTCGATGTCCTCGGGCTTCTCGACCTTCTTGGGGAAGGGCATCCCTGCCTGCTCAAGGAGCCAGTAGTAGTCCCTCTCGTCGCCCCTCTCCTCGGACCTGAGGAGGTTCCTGCTGCCGACCATGGGCATCTTGAAGTCGTTCTCGACCGCGTCGATGCCGCAATAGGACACGAAGGACCTGTTGGGAACGAACAGGACGTTGTTGTCCATGAGGCTCTGCTGCACTTCCGGCTTGAGTATGCTGCTGAATTTGTCCAGTATCACCGGCTCGTCCACCACCCCTCTCACGATGTTCCCCTGTGCGTCCCTCTGGGACTTGAAATACTTGGAGAACGTCGCGTCGCGGCCCTGCTGGCATATCGCGACGGTCCTGAACCCTTCGGATATCGCTCCGTCGCAGGTGTCCAGGGCCGAGTGGGATGCGACGACGCCGACCTTGGCCTTCTTGAGGTCGTATTTCTCAAGGTTGCCGAGGACTTCGTCTCTGCTGATCATCTGTGATTCCTCCTCCGCTCGTATGCGTTGGTCTTATATGATGTTCTTGTTCAGAGCCAGGCCGTGTTCGGCAGCCAGCTCCGCCAGGTTCTTCGGCTTGGGGTCCGGTATGGCCCCGAACACCCCTTTGAAGTACCTGTTGCGGTTGTTGTGGTTCCTCTGGGTGCGCTCGATCTCGGTTATCGGGATGATCCTGCCCTCCTTGGCCATGAATATGCTGTGGGGGTTGGCGTTCTCCAGGACGACGGTGTCGTGCGAGGTTGCCACCAGCTGTCCGGTCGAGTTGGACAGGCATTCTCCGAAGAGCGAGTTCAGCACCATCTCGTGGAGCCCGAACTCGATGTTGTCCACGAAGGCCACACCCCCCAAGGCCCTGGCCAGCAGAGCGGGCAGTATGCGGACGGTCTCGCGGACCCCTTGGCACTCGTCTTCCAGGGACATCCTGGCGCCTCCTTCCTTGCCTGCGGTCATCTCGTATGCGACCAGCCCGTCGTCGAACTCCTCAGTCTCGTAGCGCAGGTCGGCGACGTCGTCGAACATCGAGCCTACGAACGCGCTCGCCACCTTCTCGAAAGGCTTCAGGCACCCGGCCTCCTCGGACGCCATGGCTCCGGCCTCGGGGGACCGGTCGATGGCACGGGGGCCCATGCTCTCGTAGCCCGGGCGGCAGATGACTATGCTGTCGATGTACCCGATGACGTTCCTCATGCCGGTGCCGAGCATCTCGTTCAGATGGTCGGCGTCGGTCTCGAGCATCTCCCTTCTTATCATGGACAGCAGCGTGTGCTCCCCCCAGTGCTTCCTGACGCCGTACTCGACGATGTCCTTGGCCGCGCTGTTCTTGAAGAGCTGCCTGCTGTAGCAGTCCGTTATCGAGCCGTTCTCCCAGACGAGCTCGAATATGTTTCCGGCGTTCTTGTTTATGGTGTAGTCCAGCTTTTCCCTGACGAGCCTGCCGTCGTCGTCGAACTCCATCAGGTATTCCCCGTCCTCGTTCCCGTTCGTGAACATGAACTCGAGCTTCATGTTCCCTTCGCTGCCGATCCTCTTCACGGATCTGGCCATCTCGCCGAGGTCAGGGTCGTCTCCAGTTCCGACCAGGGTCTCCGTGGACAGCTTCAGAAACACCACGGAGTCGATGAGGTTGGACTTCCCGCTGCCGTTCGCGCCGTAGATCAGCGCCAGGCTGTTCGCCTTTCCGACGTTCCCCTCGGTCAGGTTGAACTCCATCCTCTCGAATGATTTGAAATTACAGAGTGTTATTTTCCTAAACATAATATAGTATTCTGGTAGGAGTATAATAAATATAATCTTTATGATTAGTTTGTAATATCACTATGAAAATAATGTACAACGGGTCTATTAACTACTATTTTTATGCATTTTATAGTTCAGTATGCTTGCACAACTATGGGCATCAGGGCAAGATACGAAGCACTGATGACACAATCGAGAAGAAATGAAGTAGCCTCGTGCAGATTCGAACTGCAGTCGCAGGATCCAGAGTCCCGCATGATTGACCACTACACTACGAGGCTGTATGGTTGGTGATTGGCTACTGGTTTTAAAAGTTTTCTATGGAGCGGCAGTCGCGGCGCTCTTTGGGATACTCCTCGTACAGGCTGCCGTCCCTGTACTCCTCCTCGATCAGGGACCTTATGCTCTTTAGCAGGGTGGCCACTCTGACCCCCTTCTCCGTGAGCATGTACGTGGTGGCCTGGTGCGGCTTGTCCACGGTGTACGATTTCAGAAGCCCGCACTCCACGAGGCGCTGGGCTCCGCTCTTGACCCTGTAGTATCCGCTGTTCACGCGCAGGAGGTCCCTGGAGCGGACCTCTTTCAGGTCGAGGACCAGTATCATTATCCCTGCGAGGTCGTTCTCGCAGAACAGCCACTTGTAGTCAGTCTTCATAGTATCGCCTTCGTCGGTCTTCGTTCTTCTGGATCCTGGACCTCGCCGTCTCGATGAGGCCGCGGACCTTCTCGTCCACGGAGTCCTTCTCAATGTCCAGATTTCCGGCCAGGCATTCCTCGCCCAGCGCCATGAGCGCGGCGAACTGTATCCCCACGTCGGTCAGGTTGACCCTGTAGCTCAGGTACGAGTCGTTGGTAAGCTCGTACTCCACAAGACCTATGCCGGCCAGCTTCTCCACGGTGCTCTTCCGGGTGGACTGGTTCCTGACCGCCTCGCTAAGCCCTGTCAGATTCGTGGTGCCTTTTTCCAGCAAGGCGACCAGGATGCGCGTGTCGTTTCCGTTCAGGGAGGAACTGCCTATGCGGTGCGCCATGAACGGCAGTAGATATATCCATAATTATTCATTATGAATCAATTTAGTGCATTGGATTCAATCTTATGAACCGTATACAGTTTCGTAAACTGCATACACTTTTGTATCATAAGACGAAGAACAGAAGATTGGGGCGGGGTGCTATGCCCCGCTTCTCATGTTTAGAGGACGGCCTTCTTGACCTTGGAGTAGATCTCGTCGATGCTGCCGACGCCCTCGATGGTGACCAGCTTGCCCTTCTTCTCGTAGTAGTCGATGAGGGGCAGGGTCTTCTCGCGGTAGGTGCTGAGCCTGTTGAGGACGGTCGCCTCGGTGTCGTCGTCCCTCTGGTAGAGCTTCGTGCCGCACTTGTCGCACACGCCCTCCTTCTTGGGCGCGTTGTAGATCAGATGGTAGACGGCGTTGCAGGAGGGGCAGGAGCGCCTCATGGTGATCCTCTTGACCAGCTCGCCGTCATCGACGTCGAGGTTGAGGGCGAGGTCCACGTCGAGCTGCTCTCCGAGGGCGTCCGCCTGCTCGATGGTCCTAGGGAACCCGTCGAGGATGACCTTCCCGTTTGCGGCGGCTATCTTCTCCTTCATGAGGCCGATGATGAGGTCGTTGGGCACGAGGGCTCCAGCGTCCATGTATTCCTTGGCCTTCTTTCCGAGCTCAGTCTGGTTCTTGACAGCCTCGCGGAGCATGTCGCCTGTGGAGAGCTTCACGTATCCGAACTCGGTGCAGAGCTTTTCGCCCTGGGTCCCTTTTCCGGATCCAGGGGGGCCGAGAAGAACAATGGTTGACTTCATGCCGCTTGTGAGCCGATACTGGTATATAAACTATGAATCGTGACCGCCCCTGCATTCCCTGATGACGCGGCGCCCCATGCCGTCGCCCTGGCGATTCGCAAGCCGATGGAATTGACTATATACGCTTTCGGGCATGGGCCATCAGAGGTGTTCTCTTGGAACAGGAGATAATCGAGCGCATCGAAGGAGTCGTCGGCAAGGAGGGATATTCCGTGGAGCCGGCCGTTCTGTACACGTACGGCTTCGACGCTTCCATATTCCATCACACTCCGGACATAGTGGTCCAGCCCAGGACGACCGAGCAGGTGTCCGAGATAATGAAGATCGCAACCGAATACAAGATCCCTGTAGTCCCTCGCGGCTCCGGCACCGGCCTCTGCGGGGCCGCGGTCCCGATAAAGGGAGGCATCGTCCTCGCGATGCAGAGGATGAACAAGGTCAAGAGGGTGAGCGTCGCAGACCTCTGGGTCGATGTGGAGGCAGGGTGCATCTACAACGACCTAAACGCCGAGCTGGCCAAGTACGGGTTCTTCTTCCCTCCGTCTCCTGGATCCGCCGAGGCGTGCCAGATCGGAGGGATGGTCGCCACCAACGCGTCGGGGATGCGCGCTGTGAAGTACGGCGCCACCAGGGACTTCGTCCTCGGGCTCACCTTCGTCAAGGCCGACGGCGAGATCGTCCGCTGCGGCACCAGGACGATCAAGGACGCGTCAGGATACCAGCTGGCAAGGCTGATGTGCGGATCCGAGGGGACGCTGGGAGTGATCACAGAGGTCACCCTCAAGCTCACCACGAAGCCCAAGAAGTCGGCTTCATGCCTGTGCGGGTTCGACACGGTGGAGGACGCCGGCAGGTGCATCTCGGCCATCATAGCCAAGCCGCTGATCCCCGCCTCCTGCGAGCTCATGGACAGCGTCAGCATTACCGCGGTCAACAAGGCTCGCGGCAACCCCCTGCCCGACTGCGGGGCGCTGTGCATAGTCGAGGTCGACGGGGAGACGGACGAGGTCGTGGACAGGGACATAAAGATCGTCGAGGAGGTGGCCAGGTCCGTCGGGGCCATATCCGTCACCCCCACCAAGGACAAGGACCTCATAGCCAAGTGGACGGACGCGAGGAAGTCAGTCATGACCTCCCTCTCCGCCCTCAAGCCCGGATGCTCGTCGGTGTCGCTGGCGGACGACATGGGCGTCCCAGTGTCCCAGGTCCCCAAGGCGGTCAAGGCATTCCAGGAGATCGCGGACAAGTACCGCGTCACGATAGCCACCTACGGCCACGCCTCCGACGGCAACCTCCATACCAAGATGGTCATCGACCCCACCGACAAGGACGAGTGGGACAGAGGGGTCGCCGCCGTGGACGAGATCTTCGACGTCTGCATAGAGCTGGGGGGGACCGTCACCGGAGAGCACGGCGTGGGGATATCCAAGGCGCCCAACTACATGAAGGAGCGCGCGTCCGAGCTCTCGTCCATCAGGGCCATCAAGAAGGCGATGGACCCGGACAACATACTCAATCCCGGGAAGGCGGACCAGTGGGTCGGCCCCATACTCGGGAGCCTCAGGTACCCCTGCAAGGAGTACATGTGATAAACAGGGGGCCGCCGCCCCCATTCTATTCTTAAATGATGTAATAGAGGTCCAGCCTCATCAGCATCAAGAACTCCGCAGCTGCCACGGCGACCGCGGCTATCCATATGACGACGTTCCATCTCAGTATCTTGGAGCCGTCCAGCGGCGGGACAGGGATCAGGTTGAACAGCGCCAGGGAGGCGTTCAGGGATGCGAGCAGGAAGAACGGCACGACGAGGACGTCCCCGTTCAGCAGCATGCATCCCGCGAATCCCACGGCCGAGAAGATTATGTTCACTATCGGCCCCGCGATGCTGATCTTGCCGTTCGTCCTGTCGTCCATGGGCCCGGCGATCATGACCGCCCCCGGGGCAGCGAAGAGGAATCCTGTGAACGAGATCAGGAGCGTCAGGCCGAGCCCGAGGGGGAACATGCGGTACTCGGACCACAGCCCGCTCCTCTGCGCGACGAACTTGTGCCCCATCTCGTGGAGAAAGAAGCTGATGAACACCAGGCCGATGCAGACGATGAACAGGCCTAGGTAGGCCATAGCGCCCGTCCCGAACGTCCTCTCGAACGCCGTCATGATGAACCTGTTGTTCCTGGATGCGTAGACCAGGGTGAAGGCCAGCGCCAGCACCAGGATGGAGATGGCGATGTGAACGACCTCCACCTTGCTGAAGCGGGGCTTCCCGAAACCGGTGTTGACCTGATAGGTGTTTCCGCTGAAGTCCATGCCCGGTGATTCATGAGCGCATTATAAACGTTCATCGTCTCGCATCTCCAGCGCGGCGAGGTTAGGGATGAATAGGACCACCGCCATGCGCATCCCATGCAGTCTGACGACAGGGGCGGCGCTAGAAGGAACGCGGCCAACGGGAAGGAGAGGCTCGCATGGTGCGACGGGTGCGGAACGCTCCTCCTGGGAGGATCCTGCTCCAGATGCGGATCGTCCGGCAGGGAGTTCGAGGTCAACAGCCCCGGGGACATACGGCCCTGCATGGGGGATTCCGAGGCCCTCGTCCTCCGGCTGTTCCGCGAGGCGTTCGGTTCCGACTCCCCCCTGAGAGGGAAGTCCGTCTTCCTGAACAAGGTCCCGGGGGAGGACCGCGCGGACGAGGTCGTCGCCCACGGGGCAGTCCTGGGCGTGCTCAAGTTCGACCTCAGGCTGGGCAGGACGGTCCTGGAGCTGAGGCAGCCCGGGGCGGAGCTGTTCCTCCCAGTGGCGACCAGGAACGTGGTCGTCTTCGGCAACATGTCCGGACATCTCAAGGGGAAGGCGGTTCCGGGAGAGAACGTGCTCGACGTGAAGGGGGAGTTCGAAGCCGGGGCGCCTCTTATACTGAAGAAGGGCCAGAAGGCAGGCCCCGGCGTGGCCCTGGTCTCCTCCAAGGACATGAAGGCGGCCGAAAAGGCGGCCAGGATACGCGACCTCGGCCCGACGTCCGGCATGCCAGTGTCTCCAGACGCCGGCCTGGACGAGTTCGTGCAGTGCAACAGGGAGCACGTCAGGCGCATCGGCCGCCGGGGGGTCCGCGAGATAAGGGCGTTCCTGGAGAAGAGCGGGCCCAGGAATCTTCCGGTCACCGTGTCGTTCTCCGGGGGGAAGGATTCCCTGGCGGCGTACGGGATCGCCCGCGAGGCCGTCGGAAGGCTGGACCTCCTCAACATCGACACGGGGCTGGAGTTTCCCGAGTCGACCGAATACGTGCGCAGGTTCGCGGAAAGAAGCGGGTGCAGGCTCCTGGTGGCGTCCGGAGGCGACGGGTTCTGGGACAACGTGGACTCCTTCGGCCCTCCCGCGAAGGACTTCAGGTGGTGTTGCAAGGTCTGCAAGCTCGGCCCGATGACAGGCCTCATAGAGCGCGAGTACCCGGACGGCGTGATAACCGTCGAGGGGAACCGCTGGCTGGAGTCGTTCGCCCGCTCGGGCATAGGGTTCGTGACGAGGAACCCGTTCGTCCCGAACCAGGTCAACCTCAACCCGATAAGGTCGTGGCGCTCGGCCGACGTGTGGGCCTACATACTGTCCCACAGGCTGGAGTACAACCCGCTGTACGACAGGGACTTCGAGAGGATCGGCTGCTACCTCTGCCCCTCGTGCCTGGCCAGCGAGTGGAGGAACACCGGGAGGATACACCCCGAGCTGTACTCCCGCTGGGAGGGGTATCTCCACGAGTACTGCGAGAGGCGCGGCCTGCCGCCGGAGTATGCGGACATGGGATTCTGGAGGTGGAAGGTGCTGCCTCCGAAGATGGTTCAGCTCTCCGAAGGGATGGGCCTGCGCGTCAAGCCCGAGTCGCCGGAGGGGCCGGCCATAGACATGCTCAAGGGGGCCTCGCCCTGCGCCGCAGGAGGGTACTCCGTGGAGGCCGTCGTCCGCGTCCAGAGGACCAGGGACTTCGACTACGTGGAGGACGCCCTACGCACGGTAGGGGACGTGAGGTACTCTCCGGACTACGAGATCGCGCTACTGAAGACTCCCGCAGGCAAGGCCAAGCTGTTCGGCGGGGGCCAGGTCTCCGTAACGGCTCCGGACGCCAAGAACGCGAGGAAGGTGTTCGAGAAGGCGGTGAAGGCCCTCATCAGGGCGGAGATGTGCACCGAATGCGGGATATGCGCCAAGAGCTGCCCCCGTCGCGCCATCAGGATCTCCGGCGGGATGAGGGTGGACCAGGACAGATGCACCTCGTGCGGCCGCTGCGAGTCGTCGTGCATGGTGGTGCACTACTACGACAAGCTGATGGAGGACGCGGGAGGCGGAGGACGTGCCCAGTGCTCCAAAGCGCGGCAGGGCCGAGGGGCCGGGCCAGGGCTGACGGGTTCCGGCGCGCCGCCACAGCATCGACGCAGAGGGAACAGGCTCCGTCATGCGCCGCATATTCCCTGGGCAAGCATAAAATACGGGCATCCTCTAATGCGGGCATGGAACTCCTCCTAGGTCTGGCGATGGTGCTCGGAATAGGCCCCGCCTTGGCTCTGATGTACCTGGTCGTAAGGAACTACACCTATCCGAAGGTCGAGCAGCCGTTCTTCAGCGATCCCGCGTTCTTCGGGCTGTTCATCGTCGGGCTGGTGGAAGGGTCCGTCCTCTACATGGCCTTGGCCCTGTTCAGGTTCGCGTCCAACCCGATCTACATGGTCCTATTCGCCGCCGTGGAGCTCATGGCGATGCTGGTCGTCATGAATCTGAGGAGGTTCCGCGGGAAGTCCGACTCCGTGTTCTACGGATACGCCATAGGCCTGGGCATGTCCAGCGGGCTGGCGACGGGCATATGCTTCGTCCTCGCCAAGACCGTCGAGCACTTCGACGCTTCCGCGATCACGATAGTCGTCATATCCGTCTCTCTGGCGCTCATTCTGGGCGCGTGCGGGACCAACGTGGGGGAAGGCATAGCGAGGCACCTGCCGATGCAGTACCTGCTCCAGGGGCTCATCCTGCTGATCGCCTACAACCTGCTATTCACCGTGGTCCTGCAGGGCGGGGAGCTGGGCGGAGAGATAGTATACTACGTCTGCCAGGTGATGATGCTGGTCCTCTCGGCCTTCTACTTCTATCGCATAATGTACGTGAAGCTGCCCGGCGTGGTGAGAGACGTGCTGAAGATGGAAGGGAAGAAGCGCGACGACATCCCGGGGTCCAGGCGATCGCGCCTTGTAGACCCCTATCCTGACCTCGGATATGAGGCAGCGGTCCAGCATGGCGGCCACCATCTTCTCGGCCTTCGCGCCGGCTATGTCGCGGACGTCCTCCATGGTGAACGTTCCCTTGATCTCGGTGAGCCCCTCAGCCAGTATGGCCATCTTGGTCTCGAGGTCCGAGCAGTGCTCGTATCTGTAGACGAGGGTGGAGTAAGGGTCGGCCCCTTCTATGCGCGCCTTCTTCTTGGCGGCGTCCGGGGGGACGAAGCCCATCGCCTGGGAGAGCGCCTCCCTGACCGCGCCCTGGTCGTTCGACGTGAAGTAGATGGGTATCCTGGAGTTCTCGAACGAAGCGCCGCAGTACGGGCAGGAGGATGTCGCCTTGGTCAGGTCGACGACCCTGGGACGCCCGCACGTGTCGCACCTGGACAGCCCGTACCTCATGCGATCGCCTGTACTCCGTGAACACCAGGGCGGCGACGCAGCAGCCGTAGTTGTCCAGCGGGATGGCCAGCTCCTCGGTGACGAAGCGGATCTCCTCGAACTCCGTGTCGCGGATGCGCGCCATCTCCTCCATCTTCCATTTGAGGATCTCCTTCAGGGACTCCGCAGAGCCGTGTATATGGCCCTCGGCCACGTATCCTCCCTTCCCGTCCTTCCTGTAGGTGTACGCGATCCCGGCGGAGATGGTCTCGCCCTCGCATCCGCGCATCTGGGCCAGCACGCAGTGGGTGATCGCGCCCATGGGCATCTCGCACGCCTCTACGCGCTCCGCGCCGACAGGTATCACGGACGACACCGAGACGAGGTTCTGCTCGCCGATGCCCGCTTTGATGAGTGCCTTGTCGAAGGCGTTCAGGTCCGACACCTCGCTGACCGCGGAGCTGCTCGTGATGAAGAATTTGGACGGTACGAGTTCCATGAATGCGCCATGGCTGAGCCGTAGTTATCGTTGTCGGTTCAACCGTATATCTGCGTGCTGTCGTCGGGCAGCTGCACGGTCTGCTCCTGCAGGCGCTTGTCTATCTCCTGCGCCTCCCTCAGCAGCATCGTCGCGTCGACCTTGAACCCCGGGACCATCTTGGACACGGGGGCGATCACCTCGGCGGCGGAGCCCGGGTCGGGGAGGCTCTGGTTCCCGGGGACCATGACGGCCACGACGTCGAACCCGAAGAGCGGCCCGTCGTAGAGCATCACTCCAGTGGTGCCGCGTATCATCCCGCTCTCCATGGTCTTGATCTTGGTCTTTCTGATGATCTCGGACGCTCCGGGCCCGGATCCGCAAGCCATCATGACGTCCTCCTCGCTCATGCGGGGGACGCCCTCGAGGCAGATGATCTCCTTGGACCCTATGGACCGCAGGTATGCGCAGATCTCGTGCACCACGTCGTAGCACTGCTCGGGCTTGGGGGCGTACTCCGAGAGGCAGACGACGACGTCCTTGCCCTTCTTCCCCCTCTTCTCCTTCCCCTTGTATCCGTACATCCTGATGGGAGGGTAGGCGCCGCCCTCGTAGACGAAGCAGTACGGGGGCATCTCGGGGCCGGAGAGCCCGGCTATGACCGGCATCTTGAGCTGCGAGACGTAGTAGTTGGCCGCGATGGAGCTGACGAGGCCGCTGCTGGGGAACCCTATGATGGCGACGGGGGACTCCAGCCCCATGTCCGCATAACGGACGGTCCTAATGTCCATGGCCGGCCTAATCGTGTCGTGAGTAATAACACTAACCGTGCGATTCCGCCGTTCCAGGGGCCTGCAAGGGTTACAGTAATATCGTAAACCGCGATTGCCCGCGCATGAGCAGCCGCAGCATAGGCGTTTCAGAGACCTCGGGAGGGATACCCGTGGCCGTCGAGGCGATCCAGGGTAGCCAGAGCGCAGGGTTCATGATAGCGGTGGCCACCGGGTCCCGCGACGAGCATCCGGGGATATTCGGGCTCTCCCACCTTCTGGAGCACACCGTGTTCAGGGAGACCAAGACCCGGGACTCGTACCAGATGGCGAAGGAGATCGAGGGGGCCGGAGGCGAGATCAACGCCTTCACCGGCAGGGAGATGACCGCGTTCTACGGCATCACCATCAAGGAGACCGCCGACGTGGCGATGGACATAGTCGGCGATATAGTGGCCAACCCCACCATCAGCGAGAAGGACACCGAGCTCGAGAAGAAGATCGTCCTGCAGGAGCTCAGCATGATTAAGAACGAGCCCGAGAGCTACATCCACGACCTCTTCGAGTCGCAGCTCTGGAGGGGGCATCCCCTGTCCCAGGACGAGGGAGGGTCCGAGGAGGTCGTGGAGGGCCTGTCCTTCTCGGACCTGAGGGCGTACTACGACGAGAAGTACCGGATCCCCAACCTTTCCGTGTACGCCGTGGGAGCGGTGGACCTCGACTCGACAGTCTCCTGGGCGGAGGAGGCGCTGGACGGGATGTCCGGAGGCTCGAGGAACCCCAGGTCCCCGCCGGAGGCTCCCGCATCCGGATACAAGTTCGTGAAGAACGACGCGGACCACTACCAGATAGCCATGGGGTTCCCGGCGTACGGGGCGTCCCACAAGGACAGGATGGCGGTGTCCATGCTCAGCGCGGTCCTTGGCTCCGGGACCAGCTCCAGGCTGTTCCAGGCGGTGAGGGAGGAGAAGGCGCTGGTGTACTCCGTGTTCTCGTCCGTGTCCCAGTGCAGCGACGCGTCGTCCCTCGCTACGTACATGTCGTGCACGGGGTCGAACGTCGTCGAGGCCATGCAGACCGCATCCGCCCAGTTCGGGAAGCTTCTGGCCGAGGGCCTCGGGAAGGGTGAGCTGGAGCGCTCCAAGAGGCTCGTGAAGGGGGCTAACGTCCGCGCCATGGAGTCCACCGAGAACAGGCTTTACAGGATGGGCGTGAACCACGTGCTCAACGGCTGCGTGGAGAGCCTGGAGGACCGTCTGGCCAGGATAGATGCCGTTACCGAGGACGACCTCATGCGCGTGGCCGAGGACGTGCTCCGCCCGGGGCGCATGAACACGGTGGTCCTGGGCAAGGGGAACAAGGCCGTCAGGGGCTGCGATCCGGAGAGTCTGTCTTTCTGAGCTCGTCGATGAGGTGGAGGACGGCGCTCCTGCCGCTATCCACGGCCTCTTCCACTGCGGGGGTCATGGTCTCGGACATGGTGCGTATGTCCTGCACCTCTATCGCCACGAACCTGACCTCCTTCGGCATTATATCCGGGTCCATCTGGCGCCCGATCTTCATGGCGGTGGGGAGGTTCACGTCGTGGCAGGACGCCCCGGCGACGACCTCCTCGAAGTCCGACTCCTTGAACAGCATCACCGTCCCGGGCTCGTACTGCATGGTCTGGATGGCGTCCACGATGATGGCGAATTCGTAGCCGTGTATGGCCGGCAGGATGTCCAGCCCCCCGATCGCCTCCTGGCGGCAGTCCACGCCGGGCAGGTTCATCCTCTGTATCTCCTCGGACACCCTGAGGCCGACGGCGTCGTCGCACATTATGGGGCTCCCGAGTCCGACCACTACAAGGTCGGTGTCGCGCGCGCAGAATTCCTTCTCCATCGGAGGGGCGATGCTCTGTCCAGGCTTTATCGTTTTGTCGTCTCCCGGCCGGCGGGACGTCGCAGCGGGACGGCGCTTCTTTAATCTGTATAATCATATGGCCCGTGCATGGAGATAAAGGCGGAAGTGTCACTGGAGGTCAACGGCACGGTCGTGACGGCGCGCCAGCTGGAGGCCCTTCTCGCAGTCCAGGACGCAGGCAGCCAGGCCGCCGCCGCCAAGAGGCTGGGGATCTCCGCCCCCGTTCTCAACAAGTACGTCTCCGCGGTGTCCGCGGCCGCCGGCGCCGACGTCCTCAAGACTACCCCGGCGGGATCGACCCTCACCGCGGAAGGCTTGGAGATCGCCCACGCCGCCCGCACCATGGCACTTCGCTGCGATCCCGCCCGCTGCTTCACCGTCTGCTGCAGCCCGGTCACGGAGGAGCTCGTGCTGTCCGCCATGTCCTCCTTCAAGGCGTCCGCCTACAGGGTCGTGGTCTCCGACGACGAGAACAGCATCCGCATGATGAGGGAGGACCGCGCCGACCTGGCCGTCATAGACGACCCCCTTTACCTCTTCGACGCCGACGAGTTCGAGATGCAGGAGATATCGTACATGGGGATGGTGCTCGTGGACAACGGGCCGTCCTTCATGAGGTACAGATACGGGGCGCAGAGGGTGGCGTACATGTTCATGGAGTCGTCCGGACGGGAGTACTCAGTGGACGGGGAGACCGCCTCCCTGCAGGAGCTCCTGGGGTCCGGCAAGAGCTTCTTCATAGACGAGATAATGCTTGCCAGGCGGAACATCCGCTGCAAGAGCGCCGTCGACCCAAAGATGCTCCGCCATGCCGTCACGGCGATATACCGCAAGGAGACCCGCGGCGTCTCCCGCCTTCTGAAGGCGATGAAGGCCAGAACAGCGTGAAATGGCATTATCCTAAAAGATAATACTTGTCCGCCGGAGACTGCCTGTATTATATAGGCTGTCTACGTTGTGCTCCTCTGATACTATGGCTACGCCCAACCCCGATTTTGCAAAACAGATCGCCGAGGCCGGCGGAGAGGAAGTCAAGATGTGCTTCCAGTGCGGAACCTGCACAGCAGGATGCCCCTCCGGCAGGCAGACGTCCTACAGGGTCAGAAAGCTCATGAGGATGGCTCAGCTCGGACTCAAAGACCAGATCATCAACAGCGAGGAGCTTTGGGAGTGCAGCACCTGCTACACCTGTGTCGAGAGGTGCCCCCGCCAGGTCCCCATAGTCGACATCGTGATCGCCCTCAGGAACATCGCAGTCGCGGAAGGCCACATGTACGACAACCACAAGAAGACCGCTCAGAACCTCGCCAAGTTCGGCCACACCGTCCCTGTCCAGGACAAGATCTCCGAGCTCAGGAAGAAGATCGGCCTTCCCGAGATTCCCCCGACCGTCCTCGCGAACCAGGCTGCTAAGTCCGACCTCGACAAGATCCTCAAGGCCACCGGATTCTGCAAGATCGTGGAGTGATTAAGATGGCAAAATACGCGTTTTTCCTCGGATGCATCGCGCCCCTCAGGTACCCCGGAATCGAGAAGTCCACCAGAGAGGTCTGCAAAGCGCTGAACATCGAGCTCGTCGACCTCAAGGACGCGAGCTGCTGCCCCGCCCCCGGAGTCATCAGGGCGTTCAACAAGAAGACCTGGCTCGCAGCCGCCGCCAGGAACCTCGCTCTCGCCGAGAAGGAGGGCCTCCCCATAGTCACCATCTGCAACGGATGCTACGGGTCCCTCTTCGACGCCGCCCACGAGCTCAAGGAGAACCCCGAGCTCCTCGCGGAGGTCAACAAGGTCCTCGCCGAGATCGGCCTGCAGTACAAGGGCACCACCGTCGTCCGCCACTTCGCCGAGGTCCTCTACAATGAGGTCGGCGTCGAAGCCATCAAGGCCAAGGTCAACCACCCCCTCAGCTACAAGGTCGCCGCGTTCTACGGATGCCACTTCCTCAAGCCCAGCGCGATCAAGGAGCTGGACGACCCCGAGAACCCCCACATCCTCGACGACCTCGTGGAGGCCACCGGATGCAAGAGCATGCCCAGGGCCAACAAGATGCTGTGCTGCGGCGCTGGAGGAGGACTCAAGGCCGCCTTCGGAGACGTCGCCAAGAAGTTCACCCAGACCAACCTGGAGAACATGAAGGCCTCCGGCGCGGAGTTCATCATCGACGTCTGCCCGTTCTGCCACCTGCAGTTCGACGGGACCCAGAAGGAGCTCGGATACAACATCCCCGTCCTCCACCTGTCCCAGCTCCTCGGGCTTTCCATGGGCATGTCCTCCGAGGACCTCGCGCTCTCTGCGCACGTGACCCCTGTGGATCTCTGAAACCTTTCACGAGGGGCCAGTCCCCTCTTTTTCTTCTGATTTCTTCCTTTTACTCCCCTTTCTGCCTTCATTGGTTGGATGCATTGTGCATATCGAATATCGGGTCTGTCTCGTGTCATTTACTCTAATTTTATTATAGTAATCTTTAAGTAAATGCGGTACTATTTTTTTGAGGATAATTATATCCTTTTTATGATAAAAAAAATTGTCTGGCTATCCTCGTTCCTGACGGATTTTCCGAGAGCTAGGTTTTGAGAACGTTTTAATACAATCAGGGTTTGGGTCGGTTCATAAAGGAGCTGTGAACATGGCACCCGCAAAGAAACCCAAGGCGGCAGCAGGCCGCAAGGTGAAGGACAAGTGGAAGGCGAAGGAGTGGTACAAGATCCACGCTCCTCGCATGTTCAACGAATCGGAGATCGGAGAGACCCCCTCGGCGGACCCTGAGTTCGTCATCGGACGTACCGTCGAGGTGACCGTCCAGGACCTCACCGGCGACTTCTCCAAGATGCACATCAAGCTCAAGTTCAAGGTGGACTCCGTCGACGGATACGACGCCAAGACTGTCTTCGTCGGCCATGACCTCACCAGCGACTACGTCAGGAGGCTGACCCGCAGGAGAAAGACCAAGACCGACCACGTGGTCGACATCACCACCAAGGACGGCTTCGTCTACAGGATCAAGACCATGTCCATCGCCGAGAGGCGCATCCAGTCCTCCCAGGAGGAGGGCATGAGGGCCGTCATCGGAGAGACCCTCGTCCAGATCGGAAAGGAGAAGACCCTCTCCGAGATCGTCAAGGACATCGTCTCCGGCGACCTCGCCAAGGACCTCGCCAGGGCATGCCGCGTCGTCATCCCCATCAAGAGGATCGAGATCCGCAAGTCCGAGGTCCTCATGGCCGGAGAGGGCGAGCCCGAGTCCATCCTCCCAGCCGCAGAGTCTGTCAGCGAGGAGGCTGCAGAGGAGCCCGCTGCGGAGCCCGAGGAGGCCCCCGCAGAGGAGCCCGCCTCCGAGTGAGCTCAAACCGGGCCTTCGGGCCCGTTCTTTCCATTTCTATCATCGTCAAAAGTATGGGGCCGCCCGCCGTGACGGACGAGGCCCCGAAGAGGTTTCAGAGGTAATGGATCAGGTGAGCCGAGTCTTCTCCTCTGAAGTCGTGGTAAGACAGGCTGTCGACGTCCTTGTCGATGACGGATCCGTCGTAGTCGTGGAACTCGAAGCCGTCCAAGGCTTTGGCATTGATGGACGTCAGGTTGTTGAAGTCGACCCTGACGACGTTGGCGCATCCGTAGAACGCGTACTTCCCGAGGGACGTGTCGCCCCCGTCCAGGTCGATCACACGGAGCTTGCTGCAGGAGGTGAACGCCCTCTCCCCGATCGCTATCGAGCCGCTGGCATGGATCTCCTCCACGACGGAGCTCTTGTAGAACGCCCTCTCCCCGATGGCCTCTATGGCGATCCTGGCGTGCCCGTTGGACGTGTACAGGTTCGCGTACGGCGTGATGCTTACGACCGTCGATGACTTGTCGTCCGCGAACCCAATGACCTCGGCGCGGTATTCGAACTCGGATGCGTACGTCACCCTGAGCTTCAGCACGTCGGCATTGAACGTGTCGCCGACGTTCACGACCAGGACCTTCACCAGCTTCCTGTCGGCTCCCTCGAACACGTTCCCTGTGAGCATGTTCGGATAGCTGGACTCGGGTATGAGGGTCTCGCCGTCGGCCATGTAGAACCTCAGCCCGTGGAACACGTCGCTTCCATATATGCAGCTGGCGTACATGGTCACGCGGGTTATGGACGTGCATCCGCTGAAGGCGCTCTTGCAGAGCTGCTGGACGCCTTCGGGCACATAGAGGGACTTCAGAGGGCAGCCGAAGAAGGCGTAGTCCTTAATGATGCCGTTAGACCTGGGCAGCTCCACGTACTCCAGGGTCGAGCTGGCGAACGCCCTGTTCCCGACCACGTTCACATGCTTCATGTCTATGGCCTTTATGGACTTGCAGCCGTAGAACGCCCTGTCGGCGATCTCGCTCACGGAATAGCTCGCGCCGCCCGTCGACACGCGCTCGGGGACCGCGATATATTGCTCGCTGCAGCCATCTGCATACCCTACGACGGATGCTAGGGCTGCCGTCGTGTTGTTGGTTATCCTGTACTTCAGCGAACCGCTGTCGAACTCGTCGCCGACCAGGCAGGCCTCCATGACCAGCACGGAGCCGGCCCCGGTGTACGTGTGGCCGGGGAAGTCGGGGCTGTCCGGGCCGAGGCTCCTGGCGCCGTCGGCGTAGTAGAACTGGATGCCTCTGAACGCGTAGCTTCCGTACTCGCATTCCGGGACGTGCATGCTCGTGAGCGACTTGCATCCGTAGAACGCGTATGCGTCTATGCTCTCCATGGCGTCGGGCAGATCCGCCGCCGTCAGCGGGCAGTTGTAGAACGCATGGCTCTTGATCCAGAACACGTAGTCCAGGACCATGCTCTCCAGGGTGGACTTGGTGAACGCCCTGCTGCCTATTATTTCGATGTATGGCATGGAGACGCTCTTGACCGTCTGGTCCCCGTAGAAGGCCCTGTCCGCTATCTCTCTGACGTTGAACGAGCACATGTCGTATTCGACCTCTCTGGGGATCTCCACGTCGGCGGCGGCCTTTCCCGAGGCGAACCCGATGACCGTGGCCTCGCCGCCATTTCCGTTGTAGTATTCGATCCTGTACTTCAGGCACCCGTTCTCGAACACCTTTCCTTCCTCGGCGGCCTCCATGACGAGGTTCCTGTCGCTTCCCGTGTAGGTGTGGTATCCGAATCCCTGGTCTCCGGGATGTATGGGCGTGGTTCCGTCGGAAAGGAAGAAAGACAGGCCGTGGAACACGTTGGATCCGTACTCGTACTCGCTCTTGAGGGACACGCGCTCGAGGCTCGTGCATCCGCTGAAGGCGCTGGAGCCTATGCTTTCGATGGAATCGGGGAGGGTCAATTCCGAGATGCGGCACTTGTAGAACGCGTAAGGCCCGATATAGTTGAGCTCGTCTCCAAAGGATAGGCTCTTGATCCCGGAGCTCGCGAAAGCCTTGTTGCCGATGGAGCGTACCGACTCGGCGCTGAGGCTCTTCACCGCGGAGCATTGGTAGAACGCCTTGTCCCCAATCTCGTCGACGACGAACTCGGTGGAGCCGTAGGTCACGGAGGCAGGGACCATAAGGTCCGCCGGGGCTGCGACGTATCCGCTGAGCTCGGCGTAGCAGCTCTCGCTCGAGTAGTATGTCGGCTTGTAGAGGAGGCCGTCCACCTCGAACTCCTGGCCCACAGGGATCTGGCGCACGTACTTCCCGTCCTTGAGGATGAACGAGTATCCGGCCATGTCCTCCGGAGTAGGCTGCAGCCGGACCTCGCCCGAGAAGTCGTACAGATTCATGCCGGAGAAGGCGTCGCTGCCGATGCTGGAGACCGATCCCGGGATTGAGATGAACCCGGGCTTGAGCTTGCTGAATGCAGAAGCCGCGATGCTCTCGAGCCCTTCGGGCAAGGCGATCTCCTCCAGAGCGGTCCTGTAGAACGCATAGCCCCCGATGCTCTCCAGGGACTGGCCGGCGAAGGATATGCTCTTCAGGCTGGTGCATGCGGCGAAGGACTTGAACCCGATCGATTCGAGCGTGCTCGGGAGGAGGACCGTCGTTATGTATCCGTTCTCCTTGAACGCGTTGGGCGCTATGGAGGTGACGGAGAACTGGTAGCCCTTGCAGGTCACCTTGGCGGGTATGCTGTAGAAGGCGTACGGGTTGTACTGCGGGTCGACGCCTATGCACTTCGCCGTCCCGGAGATCCCGTCGAACTTCACGATCTCGAACAGCAGTTTGGAGTCGGATACGATCTCCCCAGGGAGGACGTCGCCGATCTGGACCATCTTGCTGTATCTTCCGGTGTACTGGTGGCCGGGGAACGCATCCGAATCGCAGGCTATCTTCGTCGTGCCGTCCGGCATGTAGAAGGAGAAGCCGTAGAACGCGTCGTGGTCCACGCTCGCCGATCCCGGAACGATGTCGACGCTGGCGAGGCCCGTGCATCCTCTGAACGCATAGATGTCTATCGTCTCGGCGGTGGCGGGTATCGTCAGCTCGGTGAGGCCCGTGCATCTGTAGAAAGAGAGCTTGGAGAAGGTCGCCACCGCCGACAGTCCGTTGGAATCCGAGAATTCGGCGGAGACCATGTTGGTGCATTCGTAGAACGCCCTTGTTCCGATCTTGCTGACATACGGGGCCTGCAGGCAGCGGATGTCCTTGTTGCCGAAGAACGCCCTGTCGCCTATCTCCGTCACGAAGACGGTGTGGTTTCCGGACAGGCTGCTGAAGTGCGTCATGTTGGGTATGGACAGCGTGCCGTCTGCGGAGGGGGATCCCCCGACGACCTTTGCGCTCCTGGAGGATATCAGCATGTAGTCCAATCCGCCAGAGCTGAACGCGTACCCAGCGCCCGGCTCCTCATACATCGAGTATGGCGTCTTTTTCGCGAAGCTCCTGTCGGCAAGGTGGTCCGCGTCGGCGCTGACGGCAGAGCCGTTCAGGTCATAGAAGCTGAACCCCGGGAACGCCTCGGCGTCCACGGATTCGAGATGGCCGAATATCACTCTTTCGATGTCGGTATCGTAGAAAGCGTTCCGCGCTATGTTGGCGCAGCTGGGAATCCACAGGTATAGATTCTCGCATCCTTCGAACGCATAGGAACCTATGTCTCTCGCGGAGTCCAGGTTGATGTAGCAGGCCACGGAACCCGAGAACGCGTTATCGCCCACGGTGACCACGTTCGGCAGCCTGACGTTCGTCACGGTCTCGTTACCCTGGAGGATGCAATCGTGGACGGCGGTCACCGAGTACGTCTTGCCGTCGTTTTCGACCGTTCTGAGCTCCAGGACGCCTTTCTCGGTAGCGACCCTTATGAGCCTTGCCTCTAGGGCATCGTCATCCAGGTCCATCGTGAGCACATAGCCATCGGTATTGATGTTGACGATACGTGCATCCGCATCCTCGGCAGTCACGGACGTCGTCGCGACAACTGTCGCCGCCAGGATGGCGACGATGATGATCAGTTCTGTCTTTTTCATGTTCGTTTCCCCTGGTCCCGCCTCTGATGCGCTGTCGGGAACGCTTATCCACGGTTTTATGCCGACTAAAAACTATTGCCGGCGGCCCTTGGAGCGGATCCTGCACGGGGAAGCATGCGCGGGACGCAGCGCATCGGGGCACTCAATATGCGCTTGGCAGGTTGGTTTTATAATAAGTGACGAAAACAATATAAACTATGAGCCGTTCCTCCGCTCAAGGCCGGGGTGGCTCAGCCTGGTGGAGCGTCGGACTCATAGGGTTCTGGTCAATAGACCTCTTCCAGGGAAATCCGAAGGTCATGGGTTCGAACCCCATTCCCGGCACCATGTTCATCATCCAGCTCCTTTGTCGGTGCAGTTCATATAAAGGTACATTGTTCGATTCCTCATGAGGCTCATCATCTACACCGGCAAGGGCGGGGTGGGCAAGACGTCCACGTCCGCCGCGACCGCGTACAGGCTGTCGAAGCTGGGCTACCGCACGATCCTGATGAGCTCGGACTCGGCACATTCCCTCGGGGACTCCCTGGGCATGAAGCTCGGCACGGAGATACAGAACGTGGCCGAGAACTTCGACGCGTTCGAGATCGACATCATACACGAGATGAAGACCAGATGGAGCGAGATACAGGAGTACGTGTCCGCCTTCATGCTCTCGCAGGGCATGGGGGACATCTCCGCGGAAGAGATGGCCATATTCCCTGGGATGGAGATGATCGCCGCCCTGTTCTATCTGAACACGTTCAAGAAGTCGGGGGAGTACGACGTCGTCATCCTCGACACCGCCCCGACCGGGGAGACCCTGAGGCTCCTGAGCTTCCCGGACGTCTCCAACTGGTACATGGACCGCCTGTTCTCGGTCCTGAGGAAGCTCATAGGGGTGGCACGCCTGACCGTCGGCAAGCTGATCGACATGCCGCTGCCGTCCAAGGAGGTTCTGGACTCGCTGGAGGTCATCAAGAGGAACATGGGCGAGGTCAAGGAGATACTCGAGGACTCCGAGAACACCACAGTGAGGCTGGTCCTCAACCCGGAGCGCATGATCATCAAGGAGACGATGCGCGCCTATACCTACCTCTGCCTGTACAACAAGAACGTCGAGGCGATAGTGGTGAACAGGGTCATTCCTGCGGAGGCGGCGGCGGGCGGAGGGTTCTTCGCCGAGAAGCTGAAGGAGCAGGAGGGGTACATGGAGGAGATCCACTCCGTGTTCGACCCCCTGGAGACGAAGACCTGCAGTATGATGCGCACCGAGCTGAGGGGCCTTGAGAAGCTGGACCTGATGGCGGACATGATCTTCGGCGACGAGGACCCGTCGAAGCTGTACTCCTCGGAGAGCCCGATGGAGTTCTGCACGGTGGACGGCGTGGACCATCTGGTCATGAAGATGCCGTTCGTGGAGAAGGCGGACGTCGAGCTCTTCCGGGTGGACACGTCCGTTATAGTGGTCCATGTGGGCAGCCAGAAGCGCAACATCCAGCTCCCGGACACCCTGGTCCACGCCGACGTGGTGGGGGCAGAGTTCAAGGACGGGAAACTTGTTATCAGATTCAAGAGGCGATGGAATGGGTTACAGCGAGGAAGAGGTACAGAGGTTCGTAGACGAGAACAGGGAGCTGATCGAGGCGCTCATGGCCCGCAAGGACGCCTCGGACAAGGGAGGGCAGGAATGCGGCGACCGCAGTCGCTCCCGCATGGAAGAGGACATGGACCGCGCCAGGGACAGGGCGGACGGCGCCCGCCGCAGGCTCGAGGAGGACGTGGAATGGGCGCGCGGCAGGGCCGACCATGGCAGGGAGAGGGTCGAGGACGCCTTCCGCGAGACCTACGAGGCGTTCACAGACCCGGAGGTGCAGAAGCACTTCATGACCATGGGCCTGAACTTCATCATGGGCATGTCCGCGCTGATGCAGAGGATGCCCGGGCCGGACTTCGTGAAGGACGCCGCCAACGGGATGGAGTCCAGCTGGAAGAAGGCCTCCTGCAGCACCAACTCGGAATGCAGCGCCAGGAAGAAGATCGAGATCGACGACGGCAAGCCGACCGGCGTGGTGCCGATATCGTTCGACGAGGACGAGCGATACGATGGAAGCCGAGATCGGCAAGGCGGCCGTGAGGTACGCCCGCTCCGAGGTGATGTCCGAGACCTCTGGCTCCGCCCCGGCGGAAGCTCCCTCCGGGGACGCGTTCGGGGAGAGCCGCGGGGCGTTCGTCACGCTGAAGACGTTCCCGGACGGGATGCTCAGAGGCTGCATAGGGTACCCGTACCCCGTGTTCCCCCTTTACAAGACGATATCCGAGGCTGCGAGGTCCGCCTGCCACGACCCCCGCTTCCGCGACCTCACGTTCGAAGAGGCGAAGAGGGTCACGGTGGAGGTCACGGTGCTGACGGTCCCCGAGCCCTTCGGCCCGTCCTCTCCTGAAGAGATCGTCGGATCGGTGAGGATCGGCAGGGACGGCCTGATGCTGGAGCGCAGGGGATGCCGCGGGCTTCTTCTGCCTCAGGTGCCCGTGGAGCAGGGCTGGGACGTGATGGAGTACCTGCAGGGGCTGTCGTTCAAGGCGGGGCTGCGGCCGGACGCCTGGGCCCAGCCGGACGCGAGGCTGTTCCGCTTCGAGGGAGAGGTCTTCCATGAGACCGAGCCCTTCGGAGAAGCGGTGAGAGGCGATCCGGATGTCGTATGATTTGGTCGTCCGCGGAAAGGCCTTCGTCGGAGGGGAGCTGTCCTATCAGGAGATAGGGATAGAGGACGGCAGGATAGCGGCCGTATCGAAGAGCCTGGGCAGGGCGGACAAGGTCCTCGACATAGGATCCAGCAGGGCGATACTCCCCGGGTTCATGGACCCGCACGTCCATTTCAGGGACCCAGGCATGACGTCCAAGGAGGACTTCTCCACAGGGACCCTGTCCGCGGTGCACGCCGGCGTGACGTGCGTCCTGGACATGCCCAACACCAAGCCTCCGGTCACGGACGTTCGCACCCTGAACGAGAAGAAGGCGGCCGTCCGCGGCAGGGCGCATGTGGACTACGGGCTCTTCGCGGCCGTCACGGCAGGCTGCAACGCGGCACTCCTGGCGCCGATGGTCCCTGGGTTCAAGCTCTTCATGGGCTCCACCACCGGGAACATACTGCTCAACGACGACGCCGAGATGATCCCTGCTGTGAAGGGCGTCCTGGCGACCGGGAAGCGGATGAGCGTCCACGCCGAGGACGACTCCATGATATCCAAGGGCGGCGCCGAATGCACCCGCGACCATCTCCGCAACCGTCCCGCGGCCGCGGAGCACAACGCCATCAGGAGGCTGGCCGGCAGCTTCAGAGGGTCCAGGATAAACATCTGCCATGTCACCACCCCGGAGGGCCTGGACCTGGCCAGGGCGGCGGGGTTCACCACGGAGGTGACGCTGCACCACGTCCTTTTCGACGTCGACCGTCACACCGGGGCTGAATACAAGGTCAACCCCCCGATACGCGACCCGGCGACCCGCGAGGCACTCTACCGCAGGCTGCTGGCAGGGGACGTCTCCATGTTCGGGACCGACCACGCCCCGCATACCGTCGAGGAGAAGGGGCAGGAGTTCGAGGCCGCTCCCGGCGGGATCCCCGGAGTCGAGACCACCATGCCCATCGTGATGGAGATGGTCCGCGGCGGGATCCTCCCGCTGTCCATGGCTGTGTCCATGGGGGCCGAGGTCCCGGCGTCCTCCTTCTCGGTCAGGAAGGGGAGGATAGCCGAGGGTTACGACGCCGACCTGTCGGTGTTCGACTTCCGCGCGCCCGAGCCGATAGACGTGAGGCGCCTCCACAGCAGGTGCGGCCATTCCCCCTACGGCGGGTTCAAGGCGATCTTCCCCGATACCGTAATAATCAGGGGAGAGCTACAGGTCGACGGAAAGGAGTTCTGCGGAGAGCGCCTGGGGAAGGATGTCTGTGGCTGATTACGAAGTCGATTACTCAGAGGTCGTCGGAAGGAAGATAGAGTGCCCGGAGCAGTGCGGGATGTGCTGCCTATGCCAGCCCGAGGTCCTGCCGGAGGAGCGCCAGTTCTTCAAGTCCAACCATCCGCGCTCCATCGTCAAGGTCGGCGCTCCCGAGCCGCATTACGCGTTGGCTCTGAAGAAGGGGCGCGGGTCCTGCGTCTTCCTCAACAACAGGCGCTGTTCCGTCTACGACCACAGGACGGCCTACTGCAGGCAGTTCCCGTTCCATCTGTACGCCAGCGACAGGGTGAAGGTGGAGCTGGACCTGTCCTGCAGGGGCGCATGGTACGGCACTGGATCCGACGCCCTCGCGGAGGCCAAGGACCTGGTCTCAAGGGCGAGCGCCAGGATAGTCCCGGCCCTGGAGGAGTCCAAGGCGGTGTACAGGGAGTTCTACGCCAACTGTCGCGAGGCGGGGGTCATGTCCGACCCTTCGAGGCTCCGCATGACCGTCTCCGAGAACATGTCCATGTTCGCCGACGTCTCCTACCTGAGCCGCATAATGGACATGTCCCAGATAGAGCCGGTAATGACCTTATCCGGCCTGGCTCCCGAGAGCCGTCCCGACATGGAGTCGCTGGAGGAGGCCGGGCGCGAGCTGGCGATGGACTCGATGTCCTCCGAGGACCCCGTCAACGTCCCGGTGTACTGCGACAAGGACTGGAACTGGAACATGTTCATGGCCTCCGAAGGCAGGATAGACTGGAACGTGATGGACGACGACGGGGACCTGGCGAGGAAGGGGTCCGCCGATCCCAAGGACATAGCCCTGAGGCTCCCCGACGAGGCCGGCGCCAAGGTCCTGCTGGACTACGTGGCGACCCTGAACGGGAGGGACAGCTTCATGGGCAGCGTGTTCTCCATGATGGACTACAACGGTTACGAGGACGACATGGCCAACGCCTACTACGGCAGCATGTCGGTCGCCGTGATGGACCTCCTGTGGCGCATGTCGATGCTGGACCATTTCATGGGGACGGGATGCGGGGCCGAGGGGGTCAGGGAGGCCGTAATCTTCTACGACATGGACCGCCTGGACGCCCCCACCATAGGCGCGTTCATCTGAGGGCCCCGTTTAAGTCAGTATAATAGCAAAACAGATACGTTCTTATATTGCATCCAATATGGGCACGCATTACGACCCTCGGCACGTGAAGTGCTCGACGTATCTGGACAGTCCGGAACGAGCGGGAGCCGAGGGGAGGCACGTTCGTCGCACGCCTCGCTTCACGAAACATCACAGGAGAGTTCGATCATGGGAACTGGAACAGCTGCACAGGGAAGGCACAACAAATTCAAGACTCACATCCCCTGCCGCAGGTGCGGAAAGCGCTCTTACCACGTCAGGAAGGGCGTCTGCGCCTCCTGCGGTTACGGAAAGACCACGACCATCAGGTCATACGGATGGGCCAAGCTCCGTAACTAAGGGGATACCATGTCGGGGCCGAAGCATAGTTGCGGCATCGTCGGGATCGCCGCGGACTCGGATGTCGCTGACGCAATATACACGGCCCTGATGGTAATACAGCACCGCGGTCAGGAGAGCGCGGGCATCTCCGTCTTCCGGGACGGAACCATCACGACCGTCAAAGGGGACGGTCTGGTGGACCGCGCCATAACGAAAGACGGCATGAGCAAATTGGCCGGGAAGATCGGCATCGGGCACGTCAGGTATGCCACCACCGGGTCCAAGGGCAACGAGAACGCCCAGCCTATAGCCGTGAAGGCGTACAAGGCTACGATCTCCGTCGCCCACAACGGCGACATCACCAACTATCCCCAGCTCAAGGAGAAGTACATGGCGGAAGGCAGGACCTTCCTCACCGACTCCGACAGCGAGCTCATACTGACCCTCATCGCCAAGCACAGGGTCGGATGCGACGACGAGGTCGCGGCAATACGCGCGGCCATGGAGGAGCTCGACGGCGCCTATTCTCTAGTAATCCTAATCAATGACAGGCTGTTCGCGATAAGGGACCCGTACGGGTTCAGGCCGCTCTGCCTAGGCAAGGTGTCCGGAGGATACATGGCCGTGTCCGAGAGCACCGCGATCGACGCCTTCAGGGGAGAGCTGGTCAGGGACGTCCTCCCGGGGGAGATCTGCGAGATCTTCAAGGACAGGGTCGAGTCCCATCCGATGGAGAGGAGCCATCCGCACGCCAGATGCATGTTCGAGTGGGTGTACTTCGCCAGGCCCGACTCCGTCATCGACGGGATAGAGGTGTACCAGGTTCGCAAGAACATCGGGAGGATCCTCGCAAGGGAGCATCCTGCAGACGTCGACCTAGTGATGCCCATCCCAGATTCCGGACGTGCCCACGCCATCGGATTCGCCCTCGAGGCGGGGATACCCTACGAGGAAGGGTTCATGAAGAATCGCTTCGTCGGAAGGACCTTCATCCTGCCGGAGCAGAAGCTGAGGGAGGCCGCGGTATCCAACAAGATGATCCCGATCAAGGGCACCGTCGCCGGCAAGAGGATCGTCATAGTCGACGACAGCATCGTCAGGGGGACCACGCTGAAGATCCTCGTCTCGATGCTCAGGGACGCCGGGGCCACCGAGGTCCACGTGCGCATCGGGAGCCCCCCGATAATCGCCCCCTGCTACTACGGCGTCGACATGAAGTCCAGGGACCAGTTCGTCGCTACCAAGCTGTCCGTCGAGGGAATACGCGAGCTCATCGGAGCCGACAGCCTCGGGTACATCTCGATAGACGGACTCGTCGAAGCCATAGGGATGCCTGCCGAGGAGCTCTGCCTCGCATGCACCAACGGGCTTTATCCCACCAAGATAGAGAACGAGGCCCAGAGGCCTTCGTCCGACTGAGCCCCGGAGACGAGCGGAGGGGGATCCTTCCCTCCTCGTGTTTTTTGAGCGCTTCGCGTTCGCGATCACGTCTGTCATGAAGATTGAGGTGCGGATCATCCGATCCGAATCCGGATTCGATGCGCACAGATTAGTAACATTTATATATTACAAATATATCAAGGGTCTTGCTGGGCAGGTAGATCAGTTGGAAGATCGTTACCTTGGCATGGTAGAGGCCGCGAGTTCGAATCTCGCCCTGTCCACCATTTTTACCTTAGCCAGACGTCCGGAAAACGGCCCATAATCCGTTGTCCACCAACGTTTCATGTATGATCCTGCAACGACCTCGCTGCCCTTCCTTCCTGTCCTCGCCCTCCTTCCACGCCCCGCGGGCCTTCCTCATGGCGTCGTCGAGCCTCCTGCGGCTGTAGAAGGTCTCGGTCATCCTGGTCGTGGAATGGCCCATGAGCACGCTCACGGACTCTATGTCCAGATCCCTGTCGAGGTACCTCTGCCCGAACGTCCTGCGGCACTGGCGCAGGTCGAACTTGATGCCGAGGTCCCTCTCCACCATGTTCTTGTAGTTCCTCAGGGTGTTGCCCGAGCAGTAGCCGTCCGGCGAGCTGTTCGAGGGGAAAAGGGCGTGCGAATCACAGTTTTTGTCCACCATGGTCTTTTTTCTCCCTAAAAGAAAAATACTGACCAATTGCCTGATCTCCGGCGGGATCGGCACGTCCCTCGTTTGTCCGTACGAATCCTCCCCCTTCACGTGCACAATGTGCAATACCCAGTTTGCAATGTCGAGATCTTCAACGTTCGCGAGGCGGATCTCCTTGTTCCTGGTCCCGGCGTTCAGGCACAGGAGGACGAGCGTGTAGGCGCGGACCCTCGGATAGTCGGTGGGGTCGATCTGCGCCGACTTCGCGAGGATCCTCTGGTAGGTCTCCTCGTCCATCGAGGCCTTCCTGCTGGGCTTGTTCCTGGGCCTCAGGCCGGGGTTGTGGTTCATGCAGACGTCCACGGCATGGTTGCCGGCGAACAGCAGCAGGTTGCGCAGCGCGTTCACCTCGTGGACCATGTCGGTCTGCGCCAGAAAGCTCTTGCAGTGGAGGATGTATTCGCGCACATCCTCCTCCGTCATGCTCTTCGGCGACATGGTAGATATCCTCTTCTGTTCCTTCAGCTCTATGATCCTGCGCTCCATCCTTCTGTACCTGCGCGCCCTGGTCTTCCAGGTCTCCTCGGCGTAGACGCCGCGGACGGAGTCCATGTAGCGAGACGCGTACTCTCCGAACGGATACTTTCCCATTTCCTACCTCCTTTCTCAGCGCCGGGGGCGAGGCATCGGCTCTCCGGGCCTGGGTGCACAACTTGGCACTGAACTGCATCCGCCCGCCCTCGGCATGAAGATGTATGAGTTCCACGTATTAAAAACATTGTAAAAAGATACAAGATACATGATTGTTTAATTGACAAATGGGGAGCGACCGGGGGGCAACGCCAGTGGTGGACAATGCAGGAATCCACTAATTGCATTGCAAAATATGCAATGGTTATTTCTATGTCCGAGCGCATCCCTGAGGCATGGCACTGAAAGACGACGACATGGACGTCCTGGAGAGGAAGTATTCTATGTACATCCTCCTCGCCGTCTCCGAGCACCCGATGTCGACCAAGACCGAGATAATGCGCCTCCAGCAGCAGAACGAGCGCACCAAGTTCAACAGGATAAACGAGCTCATCGCCCTCGGGCTGATCGAGTACGCGAGGTCCGAGAACTACAGCAGGGAGAGGATAGTCCTCTCGAAGGACGGCGAGGAGCTGGTGAGGATCATCAAGAAGGCCAGGACGGTCCTCAGGCGCGTCCAGAGGAAGGCGGAGGACTCCGACGAGTGATCTTCCGGTGTCGGCCCGCGGCATCGTGTCATGCGGGCCTCGGATTATTCTTGCGCCCGCTTAGCGGACGCCGTTCAAAGGGTTCTCCTCCTGCCGAGGATGCCGATAAGCTCCTCGGCGGATTCCACGTTCTCGGCCCTGCCGTCGAACCTTTCCACGGAAACGCTGTCGTCCGAGAACACGACGAACAGGTCGGGGTGGTAGTACGGCGAGAAGACGTACTCCGTCCTCCCGTCCGTGGCGCTCGCGCCCTCGAAGAAGAGCGATAGCTGGAAGATCACCTGCTCTGGGTCGATACAGTTGCGGAACTCGCCGAAGCGCCCGCAGATAGGGGCGAGGGGGCACATGCACATCCCTTTGGGGACGAGATAGCGCCCCTCCTCCTCGCAGTCGGGGTCCACGCATCCTATGTCGCTGTCGAAAACAATCTCGCAATCTATAACGGTCGATCTCATTTCATCAGTCTCCTCGTAATGCCCGAGGGCCGAGACGGGATGGCGCCGGGCCGGCGCGACCCGATGTTTCATCGAGAACTAACCTGTGTTGGTCGTATAATACAATTCATTACATTTGTTTGACAATTGTAAATAAAATCAGTTACAAATGCAATATTAATCCATTATATTCTATTTTTAAAGCAGTAGAAGCAATCAGAACCAGACCCATGAAGCGATAATAATGCCCGATCAAGAATAAGAGAAAAGGGGAGACTAACTGTGCCATGTGCGCGCGGCCTCACCCATGCCTCCATCTCGCCGGGGCGTATCGGGGTTTCGCCCTCCATTCGATACATGGGCGCAACCGTCGTAACGCCCGGCTTCGGGCACCGGCCTCGGGTTTCGGCCCAGGTGCGCAACATGAGACACAGCGCTATCGGAAAGAACTCGAGGACTCCGTCCTCGGCAAACACGTTAAGAAACGACTTCGAGAGCTTCGGCTTCGCCGACCACGGGGACAGCTTCTCCCCATGGGGATGGACGATGCGCGGGTACCCGCTGGACGACGACGGGAACTACCCCGAGAACGCGAGGTGGTACCGATGGAGGACTGGCAGATCGCGGTCCTCAACAGCGAGGACATACGCGTGGACCAGGACGCCAGCACCGGCTACCGCCTGGTGATCCGCGAGACCACGAGGGACAGGAGGATGACCGTCCCCGAGGTGGTGGCGACCGTCCGCCACTCCAACAGGAAGCCGGTCATCATGATGCCCGGCAGGGACTACGGGAAGTTCGCCCCGAGGAAGGAGGTGCTCTCGCAGCTCATGTCGACCCCGGAGTACGAGGAGTACACCATCTGGATGGCCGAGGCCAGGATGAACGGGGTGATCTGAATGGACCGCGAGACGATAATCGCGACCGTGGAGAGGCACCTCGATAGATACGGAAGCCTCAGGGCGATGCTGGACTACATCGAGGACAGCCCGTTCCGCGAGGAGATCTGGGAGTCGATCGAGTCCAAGGACCTGCGCGACGCAGCGGACGTCCTCGAGTACATGGGGGCCTGAGCATGGGGAACAGAGCGGTGATCACGACACAGAAGGACCTCGACGCCCACGGCGTCGGGGTGTACCTCCACTGGAACGGAGGGTACGACTCCGTGAGGCCCCTGCTGGACTACTGCCAGATGAGGGGCTTCGCCCCACCGGACAGGAGCGACTACGGGTACGCCAGGCTGGTCCAGACCATGGCGAACTTCCTCGGAGGCGACGGCTACTCGATAGGCGTCGGGCTGGTGGACCACCTGGACCAGGACAACTGGGACAACGGGACCTACGTCCTGAACGGATGGAAGGTGGTCGCGAGGCTCCACTTCGACGGAGAGGAGCAGAGCGAGTACGACCACGACCAGTTCATGGAGCAGCTGGACGAGTGCCAGCCGGAGGACCAGCGGATCGGTATCGAGATGATGCGCTGCCTCAGGGCCCACGGGAGGAGCCTCCCGGAGGTGTCGAGCCAGTACCACTACAGCATCATGAGGAGGGCGCTGGAGGGCATAACGCCCTCCGGGTTCCAGCCCGGGAGGTTCTACGCCCCGTACAGGGACGCCAAGAGGAACATCATAGAGGTCCTCGAGGTGGACCGCGATTGGATGACCGTGAGCCTGGACGGCGACAGGTGCAGGGTCCCGAGGTTCGTCTGGAGGGACGGCTGCGAGTCGACGGTCTTCGAGGACGAGGACCTGGACGAGCACATCGTCGACTCCATGACGGAGGTGGGATCGTGAGCCTCTTCGAGCTGGGCGACGTCGTGATGACGTCCGGGGTAGCCGGCATTGTGGAGGAGCGTGACGGGGCCTTCGAGGCCGTCCTCGACTGCCTGCAGAGGCACGCCTCGGGCGACTGGGGGGGTGCGCCCGCGACGGGACATAAACATTGCCAGATGTGGCACTGGATTACAACCGAAATCCAGTTACCCATCTGTCTAACTTGAATCGGAAACGAAGAGAGGACAATAGCATGACAGAGACGCGTAAGTATCTGAACTCGACGAATGGATTCGTTACGCTAGGGTATCACAGAGTATGGACAAAGGTATACTCCTTGAACCTCAGTTCCAAGTTCAAACGTCGCAAGATGTGCCCTTGCGAAAGGCAAGGAAGTGTCGAGGTATGCACATCAGGAAGGGGAATAATCGGACCGTCACCCCGTCCGATTATAGGTTGTACCCCTTCCTCAGCGCGCAGTAAGCGCGATGAAGGAACGAACGAGGGTCCTAAGCTCTGTCCATATGTTTATGTCTACGACCGGGGATGGCCTAAATCCCGCGAGGAATATGGCCACGGAGTTCCCATAGTAGTCAAGCTGGTTAATGGCCAGATAACGGCGAAGGGGAACAGGTCTTTCGACCTCAAGCAGAAGGGAGGGACGGCTGATGCGTGATGCCGAACGGACGCTTGAGGTACTCGGAAATATATCAACAAAGAACCATGAGTACAGATTCAAACGCCTTTATGAGAATCTGTACAACGAAGACTTCTACATTCGTGCCTATCTGAAACTTGCTCCTCATGAGGGGAACATGACGAAGGGCACTGATGGGAAGACCATAGACGGTTTTGGATTCGAGACCGTAGAGAGCATCATCCAGAGGATGAAGCTCGAACAATATCAGCCTAAACCTTCAAGATTGAAGTACATTGAGAAGAAGAACGGAAAGCTCCGCCCTCTGGGCGTAGCGAACTTCGAAGACAAACTGGTCCAAGAGGTTCTGAGGGAAATCCTCGAAGCCATCTATGAACCCGTCTTCAAAGATTCATCACACGGTTTCAGACCAGGACGGAGCTGTCACACAGCCATGAGGAGAATCCAGCTAACAGGCAAAGGAGCCTCTTGGGTAATCGAAGGTGACCTGAGCAACTTTTTCGGAACAATCGACCATGACATCCTTTTGAAAATTCTGGCAAAGAGAATTGATGACGGACGGGTCTTAGGTCTAATCAGAAAGTTCTTAAAAGCAGGTTACTTGAACGGTTCTTCATTCCAAGAGTCCGAACTCGGAACCCCTCAGGGTTCCGTTCTGTCCCCGATTCTCGCTAACATCTATCTGCACGAATTCGATGAATACATGGAGACCCTGAAACGGGAATACGACAAAGGTAAGTTCCGTAAGGTCTCAAGTGAATATCAGATTTGGATAAACAGATGGAGAAGGGCGAAGAAAGGAATCGGTAACTACGGCATCAGAGAAAGCCATGAACACATGGTGAAACTCAATACCAGAGATCCAATGGACCCCAACTACCGCAGATTGCAATATACTCGCTACGCGGACGACTTCACAGTATTCATTTCTGGAAGCAAGAAGGAGACCATGGAGATTCGCGATAGAATCGCGGATTATCTCAGCCAAGAACTGAAACTTGTACTCAATCTGGAGAAGACCAAAATAACCAACCTTAACGATGAGAACCCGAGATTCTTGGGGTTCGAGATTCACAAACTGGTATACGACCCCAAGGATAGACATTCACCGAGGAAATCAGCCAACGGCAGCCTAACGTTGCTGATGCCCAAGGATGTTATCGATAAGAAGATGAAAGAGGTATCAAAGGGCTACAAACCAACGCCCAGAAAAGGTGTATCTGGATTCTCCGTCGAACATCTGATAAGGCTATACAACGCAGAGTTCGAAGGGCTGTACAACTATTATGCGATAGCCTCCAATGTAAGCTCAAGGATGCGCTCATACAGATGGATGCATCTCAGGAGCCTACAAAGGACAATCGCATGGAAGGAACACATCCCAGTTGGCAGGGTCCTCAAGAAATACTCGGTACCTACGAAACGTAAGGATGGTCACGGAATTAGGATGGCATTCGGAATCGTCAGAAAGGGGAAAGCTCCTGTCGTTTATTTCGACAAGAGCATAGTACACAAGACCTTCCCCCAAGACATTCCCAAAGATTCGCCCGCGGAGTTCGGGAAAGAACTCCGCGACAGACTCATGTTGAAGACTTGTGAGGTATGTGGTTCTCACGACCTCATCGAGGTACATCACGTGAGGAATCTGGGTCAAACGGTCGAGGACTACAAGCAAAGGAAGAAGGCCTTGCCCGACTGGGTAAGGCTGATGCATAACTGGAACCGCAAAACACTCGTTCTCTGCTCCCAATGTCATAAGGCGTTGCACAGAGGGAGACTAAAAATACCCGAGGAAAGACTGGGGAGCGGACTGCGCGGAAACGTGCACGGTCCGTTCTGAGAGAGGTACGGAGGAACCTGCAATCATCACCGATTGCAAGGCACTCCGTGCCTACTTTAACAACTATGCGAGGACGACCGCGAGATGAACGACGCGGCGATAGAGGCGGAGAGGGACGGCGGATGCACCGACCGCCTCTTCAGCGCCTACGAGACCGACTTCGGGAGGATATACATCATCACCGAGTACGACCGCTCCGCGACCACCGTCCTCCTCCCCGAGGAGTACCGAGCCTGAACAAGCCCCGCGGGGAGGCCCGCGGGGACCTTTCACAGGTGATCGGATGGGATCGGTGCAGACGAGCCTGCTGGCCTTCGACACGGCGGAGGCGACGGCAGGGAGGAGATGGCTCGAGGGCCACGACGGGCGCCGCGGCCTCTGCAGGACAGACGCGGAGGCATTGGTGGAATCCCTGAACGCGATGCCCAGCGGCAAAGGCATGTGGCTGAGGTGCCTCGAGATAGACAAGAACGCAAGCTACAACTCCTGGTGCAGGGGATGGAGCGCCAGGATATGGTGGCAGAACGGGATCGGCCTGGAGAAGCTCGTGGACCACGAAGGCAACGCGAAGGACTTCATAGACCCCTATCCGCTGAAACACTACTACCATGAGGGAAAGCAGTTCCGCCCCATCGAGCACCAGGAGGTCAGGGGCGCGACAATCGAGGGCGACGTGCTGGTCCTGGACCTGCCCTCCGGCGAGTGGGCGGCGGAGATCCGCGGCGACGACGAGGTCCGCGGGTACGACCGCCATCCTTACGACCCTTCCTTCGACCTGGAGCACCTGGCGATAGAGTGCTACCGCAACAAGCTCCCGGAGGAGATGCTCGCGTGGAGGGAGCACTACGTGTACGGCACTCCTGCCCTAAGGCCGTTCTCCAGGACGATGACGGAGGAGGAGGCGAAGAGGATCGACCCCATGGGGAGGATTCCCGGCATACTCGCGCCGAACGGGATGTTCTCCCAGGTATGCGAGTGCGCCGAGAGGCTGGGGATACGGCTGAAGCTCAGCCACGACGTCCCCGTGCTAGCTAATCTGTCGATGCACCCTAACGAGAGGACGTGCAGGTCATGCCTGCGGAGGGGCTGCTCCAACTGGAGGGAGTCCAATCCCTGTTGGGAGAAGGACCAATGCGGAGGGTGCTTCGGCGGGTACGTGTGGGACAGGAGGTCCGCGTCGAGAAGGGGGTGAAGACCGGCTGCCTGGTCTTCCACCCCTGGAGGCAGACCCCGGACCTGTGGGAGTTCTCCCCGCACTTCCATTCGATACTCTTAGGCTTCCTTGATACGGACGGGTTCAGACGTGAGAACCCTGGATGGATCATAAAGAAGGTGCATGCGGACAAGGAGGTCGAGTCCATAGGCCAGACTGCCGCATACCTCATGACGCACATGGGCCTGGGCATGGTCGAGAGGGATCCCCTGGACGTGGACTACGACTTCAGGTTCCTGTGCCACATGCTCCCCGGACTGAGCGACGACTGCAGCAGGGCGGAGGACGACGAGCCTTTCAGGTTCTCGGACCAGGACGAGTCCGACGAGGTAGAAGGGAAGGGCAGGATGGTCGGGGACGTCTCCGGAATGGACTGGCTGGAGTTCTCCGCACGTCCATTGAGTTATCTGACCCGCATGACCTATTTCGGCCTCGCCTTCCACAGGAATATCCGCACCGTTGCCGTCGAGAGGGAATACCGCACCCGCGTATGCAGGGAATGCGGCCGTCCGCTGAACGTCTACGGAGACATGTGCGACCATGAGGGGGAGCCGGCCAGGTTCCTGTTCGACAACCGCATAACGGCCTTCAGGAAGGACTACGATCTGGTGAAGGAAGGCATCCGCCAGCTGTCGTCCAGCTCGAAACATGGTATAGGGCGGAGGCTCTCGAAGATTTCCTCGGAGGTAGGCCTCATAGCATCTAAAGATGAAGTGGTTGCCCATGCCCCCGGACATGATGATGAAAAGCAGGCACAGATGGACGAGTATGCCTGCAGCTCCGTGATTCGAACCGATTCGTCTACCGGATGCTAGAGGCCATCGGATTCCAATCGACACGGTGAGTAAATATTAATTCCATGAAAGAAATCAATGACTATGAAGTGCGGATATCTTCTATTGACGGCCGCAATCGCTTTGATTTGCATGATCCCGTTATCAATGCAAACAGTTGCTGATTCCGAACTTGATGACAGTGTAGCTTGGCCTGATGATGATATCTACTCGGTAGATTTAAGCAGCGGCGCCTTTTCTGCAATCGTTTCCGATGGAAAATGGGAATGCCCTCCGTCAGTGGCTCTGATAGGGAACGAGTGGCTGGAACGGAACACCCTCCAGGTAGTAAAAGAGCAGGTTTGCAGGTTATTGGACGATGGCACTGTTATAATTTTCAAAGATTGCAGTGTTTTTGGATTAGTGGATGAGAGTTTGTCCAACTGTTACTTCGAAGGTTCAACTTGCTATGCGCTCGCGTATGACTCTGACCAAGACGTCTATAATTGCTACAGCGATGACTTTGCCAGCAGCCGCAAATCTATCAATTCGCTGGACAATTGGATTAAGGAGATAAACGCTCCTTCCCGTTCCGGATTCTACATGACAGGTGACTGGGGCAGCACGATAGTGAAGTACATGAACAAAGACTGCGGAGAATGGGGCAGTTTCAATACGTATTCTTACTACTATTGGGTTAACGAAAGTAATTATGCCCTCAATCAATACGCATGCAAGTATTCCACTCAGATTGTTCCTGCAAGCGGACATTGTTTTGAATACTATGAGCCTCAGACATCATTGACGAACGTGGGGGACGTACCTTGCCGGTATCTGTGTAATTACAGTCCAACCGAGACCGTGTACAATAACACAATTACTGTAAGTTTAGGATTTGACATCAGCCTAGACCCGAGTTTGACCGGATCGATAGGGTGGACATACACCATACCTGATATTACTGTTACAGATTTAACAGAAAGGAATGAAAGGTTATTCAAGGCCCGCTACAACTGCAATGGCAATTACGAGGCACATCGCCTGTTAGAGCCAGGCTTCACGGCCGTTGTCGATTGCGACAATGGGACATTCAAAAATGGAAACTTGACCGGTTTTGAAAGCCATACTGTTAGGTTTTACAAAACAGTCTACGATTATTTTTTAGGATTCCAAATTGGAAGTCATAAGGAATACGGAACTTACACAATTACATACAATCCGGATATCAAGGCGAATCCGTGTACTCTCACGATAGATGGCAATGGCGAGAGTGGCAATTATTTAATGGAAACCCATGGGTTGGAATACCAATCAAGCGTTTCCACTACGTTCGCTCAGGGAGGGCATACGAGCTTGAACTGCGAAGGCTACTACAAATACGGTTACACTTTGGCGGGTTTCTCTACGGACCCTAATGCAACTGTGCCGTCGTTTAGTGTAAACCAGGATTACAAGGTCAACAACGACTCTCTATTGTATTGCATATGGCAGGAGGCATAAAATG
Source organism: Candidatus Methanomethylophilaceae archaeon (assembly GCA_017540825.1). Classification (GTDB taxonomy): domain Archaea; phylum Thermoplasmatota; class Thermoplasmata; order Methanomassiliicoccales; family Methanomethylophilaceae; genus Methanoprimaticola. Next base: position 67,663 of record JAFYAH010000011.1, read on the forward strand.
GAGTCTCGTGATCGCATCCTGGTGGTCTGCATTACTACATTAGCTTTCACCGTCGTGGAGAAGTTCTACCATTTCATGGCCAATCATTTCGTCCTCCGCGATTACCTGAGCTATGAAGGAAGGTTGCAATTGGATTGTTTGGACTATTGGTGCACCATCGCAATGGTCCTGTCCGTCATCGGGATAGTGATACTGGGGCTCGTCCTAGACCCTATGAAGAAATTGATGAAACAGCGCAAGAATGGCGACGAGTAATGTTCTTAAAAACGCGTTAGGATTCCCTCGCATGAGGGAGTCCTTGCTTCACTCCACCAGGTCGCTCAATCAGGAAACTTTTAGTTCTTTCGCTAACTGCCCCTCCCCAGAGCCCGTGGCCATACGAACGTCGTCTCGATAGGGGACTACGCCTTCGGCAGTTGCCTCGCGCTGTCTGCGCTGGGCCTCTCCGGTGTTACCTCCATATAGCATCCGCGTTCAGCGGTGACACTGCGCTGACGTCCGTCCCCTTCTCCGATGACCTAGTCGTTGGCAAGAACACGTTCTTCAGAAACCTGTTCTACGACGGCGACTCCAAGGTACCCAGGACCGCCATAGGACTCGCTGGCATGACATTCGAGGGTGTCGAGACAATCTGCACCTCTCATCCTGAGCTACAACCTGAAGCCGTCGGGAACCTCATCCCTGGGGCAAACACCCTTTCCCGATTATCTGGACTACATGCGGGGGTCGAACGTCTCCACGTCCCGTCCGATCGCGCGTAGAAGCCTATCAAAAACCCGACGTACATGAAAGACGGGCAGAGATACGTTGTCGTTCCTGAACGTCGCCCGACGCCGGCCGCTGCTCTCGCGGGATGGACCTCGTCCTTATGTCATCCACGAAATCCCGCTCCATCCTCAAGGTGTGGAGCTCGGCGACGGCTGCCAGGCGGGCGAAGTCCTGGAGGGTCCTCGGCGGGTACGTGTGGGACAGGAGGTCCGCGTCGAGAAGGGGGCGAAGGCCGGCTGCCTGGTCTTCCACCCCTGGAGGCAGATCCCGGACCTGTGAGTTCTCCCCGCACTTCCATTCGATACTCTTCGGCTTCCTCGACACGGACGGGTTCAGGCGCGAGAACCCCGGATGGGTCATCAAGAAGGTGCATGCCGGCGATGCGGTTCTCGGAGCGGCCGTCCACCTCGATGAACGCCTGCCCGGTGTCTCCGCGCTTCCAGGCGACGGTCAGGGAGACCCCTTCTTTCGCGAGCCTCTCCTCGAGCATCCTTCCCTCCCTGTCCTCCCCGAGAGCGGTGACGAACGTCGTCTCGGCACCGGCTCTCGCGGCCGCGACAGCCCGATTCGCCCCCTTCCCTCCGCAGGAGACGATCTCCCCTGTCGCCTGCACGGTCTCCCCGGGCGAGGCGAACCTGTCGAGATAGATCACCGTGTCCACGTTCGAGCTTCCGACGACCAGAACTCCGCGTCTCGTTGCCATAGGTCATTCCGCGTCGACGATGCGCTGTCCGGTATTGAATCCTGCGGGCCGCCTCATCGCCGCGATCGGCAGACGCCCCTCCGCCATCAGGTATCGTCCGCGCAGACGCATCCTCCCGTCGCTGGCCCCTCGAGGACGGATGCTCTGCCCGGGAATCCCTTCGGCGCCGTCGATACTGCTTCCCGATGTCGATACGGGGTGGCGTCTCGGCCTAGTCGAGCACGGCCCCTCGGACGTCTCCGGGACGGCGGATAGAAATAGTCATAGACAATCCTCCGCTCGGGGTGGCGTTTGAAGCAGATTCCGTCCGATCATCTTATAGAGTGCCCCTATTGCGGGATGCTCTTCCGCGAGGGGGCCGCCGCGAAGTCGCGCTACACCGACCGCATGTGCATGGTGTGCGGGCACGCCTGGAAGAGCCGTGGCGACGCGGTCCCGCGCAGGTGCCCCTCGTGCAGGTCGACGGAGTGGAACGTCAGCGCGAGGGAGGAGGTCGAGTGCGCGCGCTGCGGGCATCGCTGGATCCCCGCGGCGGCTGCGTCCCCACGAAGTGCCCTCGGTGCAAGTCGGGGTCGTGGAGCGGCGAGAAGGCAGGCTCCAGGCAGCTAAAGGAGGACGACCTCCGCCGCGCGGTCTCCATGTATTCGGAGGGGGCGGGCTGCGTGGAGGCGTCGCTGGCCACCGGCGTGCCGGTTGAGGACATCGTCAAGAAGGTGCTTTCGCTGAGCGGCGGGCCCGTGAGGATGCTCCCGGCCGATGCGAGGGAGCGAAGCCCGGCCGGGGCATGCGGCGGGGCCTCCCGGAGCGTCGGCCTCCGACGTCGGGATCGCTCCAGCAGGGCCAGGGCGGCCGAGTTGGAGGCCGCGGAGGCCAGCCTGGGGCCGCTGTCGCTCCCGCCTATCAGGACCACGTCCCCGTCCTCGATCCCGTGCCGGCGAATGCAGGAGGCCAGCTCCGGCGACCTCTCGTCCAAGTTCCAGTCAGGAGGGAGGATCAGCGAGCCTTCCGTGCATACGATCGTCGTGCATCCGTCCGCGCCAATCCTGATGGCGCAGTTCCTCTGCTCTATGCCCTTCTCGATCATGGCCGCCTTCCCTTTCACCCTAACCTCGACATGAAATGAGGGTTCTCTATAGTACTCGCGCACGTGCGCACGCACGCGAATGGCGATGGCCGGTGCCGGCCACCGATAGCTGCAGCTAGGGGGCCCCACCGGTG
>JAFYAH010000012.1 GCA_017540825.1 Candidatus Methanomethylophilaceae archaeon
GAACCCAGGAATTTGGAAACGGCTCCCAGGGTCGTGTATTTGCCGGTGATCTTTCTGCAAGCCTCCTCAGGCCTCTCCTTCTCCACGTCCTCGAACTGCTTGGGGGTGCCGACGAAGACATGAAGCCTCCTGTAAGCGTCCCTTCCGCTGCTCGTAGTCCAGGGAATCATTCCCCTGACGCACCTCTTGAACAGGAGGTCTGCCCTGCGGGGGTAGAAAGGTCCCTTCCTCTTGGTGGTGTCTCCGCGGATGACCTTCGCCCTGAAGTCCTGGAAAACGTTCTCCTTGACTCCGGTGATGACGATGGCTTCGGCATTGAGAACGACGATCTCCTCGCCGTCCATGATCCTCTCCGCGATGATGCTAGCGAGCCTTCCGTGGACGAGGTTCCTTCCGTCGATAACTGTAACCATCATAATCACCTCATGATCCTGACGCCGGTTCCCTTGGGGTTGGCCTTTGCGAGCTCCTCGAGGGACATGGTCTTTCCGCCTGCGGCCACAATAGCGCAAGCTGCAGCCTCGGAGAAGCTGTATGCGGCCACGGTGATCTTCTTGCTGATGCTACCTGCTGCGAGGACCTTACCGGGGACGATGATGGTCTCTCCGTCCGCGGCATATCTCTCGAGTTTGCTGAGATTCGCTTCGGCCCAGTTCCTCTTGGGTTTCTCGAGCCTAAGCGCGATGTCTCGCCAGATAGCGGCTTCGTTCTCCCTGGTCATCGCCTTGAGGTTGTCGATGGTGGCGACGAGCTGGGGATTCGTCTTTTTGCTGCTCATTTTTCTGACTCTCCCGACATTGGGTTACCCTATTGGGTGAGCGTCGTATACAGGCGTCAGATATAATAGTAACTGATGGGGAGCGCACCGACGCCCTTGATAGCGAATGATTCTTTTCTTATGCGACATGTACCCCCCCTGCTCGACGACACCTTCGTCGGAGCCCGGAGCCGGAAGACGCTTTCACGCTGAAGCGCTCGATCGAGCAACATCCAATCTGCAGCATAACCTCCGCCCCGAACGTTTTCCGACACAATTAATAACCTCGCAAGCATCCCGCGCATGTGATCGCATGATAAGGTTCGGCCCCGCGGGCATACCGCTCTCCTGCAAAGGTCGCACCCTCCAGGATGGGATAGAGGACGTGCACAACCTGAGCCTGAGCGCGCTCGAGATACAGATGGTAAGGCCAATGACCTACGGTAGGCCGCCCGAGGAAGAGGAGATCGGGAAGGGATTCAGAAGCGTCAAGGACGAGTTCGTCATCAGCATAGGCAGAGACGGAGAGCAGATCACCGACCCGGACGAGCCCATACAGGAGGAGGACGAGCTCATCATGCTCCAGGACATAGCGAACAGCTACGGGAGCCTGGAAGGCATAGGCAGGTCGGCCAAATGGCTGGACGTGAACCTCTCCATCCACACCCCCTACTACATGGACCTCGGCTCGGACAGCGTCCTCGCGGACGAATGCCTGCAGAGCATACAGAACGCGGCCCTCGTCCTGGACGCCCTCGGAGGAGACATAGTCGTCACCAGCCTCGGCATCTACGGCAAGGACCAGAAGAGGGAGGACGTGGACGACGCGATCTACGGCAGCGTGGGATACCTGACCGATTGGTGGGAGGAGCACGGCCTCAAGCCCAGGTTCGGGGTGGAGGTCACCGGGCAGCAGGAGGTGTTCGGCTCCCTGGAGCAGGTTCTGGACCTCTGCGAGGAGTTCCCCGGCGTGACCCCCGTTGTCAACTTCTCGCACCATCACTCCCGCACCAACGGCTCCCTGATGGACGTGGACGACTTCAAAGACGTGCTGAACGACGTCATGCCCTACAGCGACGGCCGCATCCACGCCGCGTTCGCCGGAGTGGAGTACGAGGACGGCAACGAGAGGAGGCTCACCCCCATAAAGAAGGGGGACCTGAAGTTCGAGCCGCTCGCCGACGCCCTCATAGAGATGAAGCCGAACGCCACGATCGTATCCACCTCGCCGCTCCTGGAGCACGACGCAATGTACATGAGGATAATCCACGAGAGGGTCCTCACTAAGAGGGTCAACAAGATCCTCAAGGAAAAGAAGAAGAGCGAGAGCAGTGAATGACCTGCACAGCATACTGGGGAAGATTCTCGAGAGCTGCATGAGCTCGGTGGAGTCCGTGGACGCTGCGGACAAGGACCGCCTCATAGACCTGGTCTTCGAGAGCAGGAGGGTGTTCGTATACGGATCCGGGAGGTCCGGGCTCGTGGGGCAGCTGTTCGCCGTCCGCCTGGTGCAGCTCGGGTTCGACGTCCACTTCGTCGGCGAGATGACCACCCCCATCCTCTCCAAGGACGACCTCCTAATACTTCTGTCCAACACAGGCAAGACGTCGTCGGTGGTGCAGACCGCCGACATCGCCCAACGCCTGGGGACCAAGGTGGTCTCCCTCACGGCCCGCAGGGACAGCGAGCTCGCCAGCAAATCGGACATCGTCCTGGCCTTCGACATCAAGACGGACGACGAGTCCAAGCGCGTCACCCCTCTGGGATCGGCCTTCGAGAGCTCCGCGCACCTCTTCTTCGAATGCGTGGTGTGCGAGATAATGGAGCGCGGCGGCATAACCGAGGAGGACATGCGCGGCCGCCATGCGATCTGGGTCTGATCGCTCCCGCATCAGCGCAGTCGCAGGGGCTAGGCCCCCTCCTTCCTTCCGGTACATGGCCACCTGGCGGGCATACACGTCCGCCACCATCAGCAGCCCCTCCGGGAACATGGACAGGAACCTGGCCTTGGTCTCCTCCGAAGGCGACACCCCGCCCTCCTCGTACGACACGCACATCCCCACGGCCCCTTCCGGGAACAGCGAGGCCCCTTCTATGGACAGAAAGACCCCGTTGCCGTCCTCGCAGCACTCCCCGAGGAGGTACGTCACGGAATCCTTCCCTTCGGAGGCCATGTCCTCCCCACGGAGCGCCGCCGCCTCCACCGCGCGCGGGTCTATTATCGCAAAAGCCCTCGATCCGAGCCTGGACCTCATATGGCGAACCTCTCGCGGGGATGGGGGCGGGCGCTCATGAACCTTGCCATGAGCCGCGGCTCCCGCCCGGGATCGCCTCCTCGGATCGGCCCAGTCGCGACAGAAGTCGGGGTCCGGCAGCGCGTCCACGACGTCCCCGTCCCCGATGTAGTCCCCCACCCTTCCGTCGGGCCTGAGGAGGCTGTACCCGCTGCGCAGGATTAATCCCCCTCCCCAGTACTCCTCGGCCGTGTCCCCGATCTCGGAGACCGCGTCGTCCTCTTTCAGGTCCATCTTCATGGAGACGGACCTCGCCTTGTTCCTAAGCACGAACCTTACCATGCCATCGCCTCGAAACAGACGAGGGCGACGCGGGGGATAAGCAGGCCCGATGCGGGATAAGGTTGTTAGAACGGCGGCGGGCCCGGCACACGATATATATCCGATGACGTTCCACATGGCAGACGGAGCGGACGAGATGCCCAGAAGAGACAAGGAAGAGATCGGCAGGAGGCTCGACGAGGCCGTTTCCAGGTTCGGAGGGGGAGAGGCGGTGAACCTGCGCTCCGGCAAGAGGGATCGCGTCGCGACCCGCATGCTCCCGTACCTGGTGGTCGCGTGCGTAATAGCCACCGTCGCCCTGACCGTGGCGAGAGGGGACTTCGAGTTCTGGAAGTTCATCAACCAGCTGTGCGTCGTGTTCGCCCTCGCGTTCGCCGCCGTGGGGACGTGGGCGTCGTTCTACATGGACAGGGGCCCGTTCCCGCTGTGGCTGATGGCGGGGATGACCGTGGTCGCCCTGGTCGTGGCGTGGGTGTTCATCACGGGCTCCGACGCCGTCCTGTTCCTGAAGGGCCTGGACTCCTACAAGAGCATGGAGCCGGGAACCTATACGGAAGCGCTCCGGATAGCCGACCTCCTGTTCACCCTGTTCGTCATGGTCATGGCCCCCATCGGAATCCTCACGACGGTGTCGGCCATGCTCAGGAAGTACATCCCGGGAGTGCTCATGTCCGTGGAGAAGGGCGGGAAGAACGGCAAGAACCCCGCCGCGAAGTTCTTCAAGGTCCCGGACATAATAGACGTCGAGAGGGTGGAGCTGGCTCCGGAGGAGGACGAGCACGCCGTGGACCTGCCCGCGCTGGCTTGGATGACCGGATACACGTTCGGCCTGGGGACCCTGGTGTGCTCCATGCTGTTCCTGAACCCCGTGGTGCTGGAGACGGTGCCGGAATACCTGATCATAAGGGTCATGATCGTCCTCTCGCTGTTCCTGCCGGCCATGGTCGTGCCTTGGCTGTGCATCAAGAGCATAGGGGCGAGGGTCGTGTCCGGAGCGCCGAGGCCGTACTACCTGTGGGTGGGGGCCAGGCAGCAGCTCTTCACCGGGTTCGCCACCCTGAGCCTGTTCTTCTTCAGCTTCCTGATCTCGGTCTACTACGGCAACGAAGTCCAGACCATCGCCAGATACTACATCGAGTACCTGATCCCCCTCGGGGCCATCTCCCTCGTGATGGGGATGTTCTACTCCAACTGCTTCTCCAGGAGCCTCCGCGACGCGATATGCCGGGAGTTCGCATCCCTCAGAGGCGGCGGGAGAAGCCGAGGGCCGCCGCCGTCCCTGCGACGTCATGTACACGGACCATATCGGCGCCCCACAATACGGCCTCCTTCACGGCTTGGAAGGTCGCCTGCTCGCGGTCCGTCCCGGGGAAGGCCTCGGCCAGGAACCTCTTCCGCGAAGGCGCTATGAGGACCGGAAGCCCGTCGGAGAAGAACGTGGCGCTCCTCAGGATCACCGCGTTCTGCGCATGGGTCTTCCCGAAGCCTATGCCGGGATCCAGGACTATCCTGTCCCTGCGGATGCCGGCTTCGAGGGCGGACTCTGTCCTCTCCCTGAGGAATCCGCGGATGGACTCCATGTAGCCGTCGCCCATCTCGGACGAATGGGTGGTCCCCGGGGTGCCTTCCATATGCATGATGACGGCCGCCACGCCGGTCTCGGCGCAGAGCTCCATCATCCCCTCTCCCCTGAGGCCGTTCACGTCGTTGACCATCTCCGCGCCGAGGCCGATAGCCTTCCTGGCGACCTCCGCCTTCATGGTGTCCACGGAGACAGGTATGTCCAGGGAAGGGGCCAGGTCCTCCAGGACGGGGGCCAGGCGGGACGTCTCCTCCTCCGCGGAGACCGGGGACGCCGAAGGGCGGGTGGACTCCGCGCCGATGTCTATCAGGTCTGCGCCCGCGTCGGCCATCTCGAAGGCGTGCTCGACGGCGAGGCGGGGCGAGTCCCATCTCCCGCCGTCGGAAAAGGAGTCGGGCGTCACGTTGAGGATGCCCATTATCAGGGGCCTCCCCCTCTCCGACGCCCTTCTCAGGTCGATCATAGGAGCTCGTCCACGATCTCCACCAGGTCCCTCACCTGCACCTTCCTGTCCCCCTTGGCGGAGTCCAGGTTGTTGACGCAGAACGGGCAGGTGGTTATGATGACGTCGGCGAACGCGGCCTCGTCCAGCCTCGTGTTCGCGATGTCCATGGAGTCCTTGGGGTAGGCGGACCTCACCCCTCCGCCTCCGCCGCAGCAGTGGCTGGTCTTGCGGTTGTACTCCATCTCCCTGAAGTCGATCCCCGGGATCTTCCTGATGACCTCCCTGGGGGGCTCGTACACGCCGCAGTGCCTTCCGAGGTGGCAGGGATCGTGATAGGTGACGACGACTCCGTCCATCGGCTTCATCTTGAGGTCCTGGGCCGCGAGGAACTCGGTGATGTGGAGGACCTCGAACGGGACGTCCACGTACTTGGGGTACTCCAGCTTGAACATCCTGTAGCACCCGGCGCATGCGAGCACGAGCTTCTCGACGCCGAGGGCCTTGATGGCCTCGACGTTCTTCCTCATGAGCGCGGTGACGTCCTCCTGGGGCCATCCGACCCTCTGCATGACGGAGCCGCAGCAGACCTCGTCCACGGTGGTGTAGTCCACCTTGAGCTTGTCTAGGATGGAGAGCGTCGCCTCGGCGGTCTTCTTGGACCTGTATGTGGCGGTGCATCCCACGAAGTACCCCACCTTCGCGCTGTGCGGGACCCTCTTGAGGGCGTCGCGCCTGGAGGCCTTCTCACCGAACGGGTTGCCGTCCGCGAGGATGTTCTCGCACATCGCCTTGTGCTTGGGGAGGATGTGGCCGTTCTTGACGAGGTCGGCGCGGCACATCTCGATGATGTCGACGATCTCGACCTTGGACGGGCATCTCCTGACGCAGTCGGCGCAGGTGGTGCAGGTGTACATGTTCCTGACGACGGACTCGTCCGCCTGCAGGTCCCCGTTAAGAAGCCCGTAGGTAAGGACGATGCGCCCTCTGGATAGAGCCGAGTCCCATCCTATGGCCTTGAACGAGGGGCAGACGCTCTTGCAGAACCCGCACATGGTGCACACGTTGACGGCCTTCCTGACGGCTTCCAGCTTGTCGACGCTGAACACGGGGCCGACCTTGGGTATGGTCACGCTCCCGTCCATGAGCACGATGACCCTCGCGTCGGGCTTCTCCTTCAGGGCGTCGGCCACGGCTTCGGCGACGGTGGCGTAGGGCGTTATGTTGGCGTCCGAGATCAGCTTGGGGTCGAGGTCTGTGACGGCGCATATCTTCGCCCACGTGGCGATCTCGGCCATCTTGGCGGCCTTGTGGTATCCAAGCTTGTATTCCGCCTTGAGGTTCTCCAGAACCTTCTTGGGGTCCTTGGAGGTGGAGAGCTGCTTCAGGAACGTCGCATGGCCGACCCCCTCCCTGCACTTGGACACCATAATGATCGTCCCGCCCTCCTTTAGGGCCCACTTCCCGTTGTCCAGAGCCTTCTGGGACTGGTACAGATCCACGTCCATGGGGTACGGGGCGACGGATATCACGACGTCCGCCTTCTCGGGGATGGGGACGGAGAACACCTCGTTAGCCCATCCCACGGCGCGGTCGAAGGCCTTGTTCAGGTCTCCGGAGGCGACCTTGTAGATGTTCTGGTGCCTGTCCAGGACCATCTGTATGGAGAATATCCTCTTGCCCTTCACGACCTCCAGGGCGTCCATCATGTCCTCGTGCACGGGGTTGCCCTCCAGGGCCAAGGACTGGGCGTCCATGCTCATGGCGAGCTTGTGGTTGGCCTCCACGGTCTTGAAGGAGGCGACCCCGGGCAGGAAGGACTTCCTCCCGCCGGTGTATCCTGCGAAGTAGTGCGGCTCGACCGAGGTGATTATGACCAGCCTGTCCGCGTCGACGGCGACCTTGTTGACCTCCATCGGCGTGCCGTTCTTGGATGTCCCAAGGAACACGCACTCGGAGTTCTTGGCGTCGTGGCATATGATGCGGTCCTTGAGCTCCTGGCGATGGGACCCGAAGACGAAGCCGTACTCCTCCTCGGTCATGTCCCTGTGGGTGCCGGTGGCTATCAGGTACCTGGCGGACCTCAGGTCCATCCTCTTGGAGAGGGCGTCGAGGACCTTCGCCGTGGGGGTCGGACGGGTGCCGTCGTTCACTATGAAGACGACATCCTTGCCGCCCTCCAGGAACTTCTCGAGGGACTCGTATCCTATCGGGTCGTCTATGGACTCCCCTATGACTGCGTCGGGATCTCCGCAGACGACGTCCTTCGGGTAGAACGTGCCGATGTAGTTGGCATCGGGGATGTCCACCTTCTGGACCCCGTCCTTGCCGTACTTCACGTCGATCATCATGTTATCTGCACACCTAACAGTACACTGATTAATAAGATGAACGTTGAAAAGAGGACGTGTTCCTGCGGCATGCCGTGACGCTGGAAACAGCCTGCTTTCTGCCATGCGCGATCGCTTCCGAATAACGTATACCGTAATGTCCAAAAAACACATGTTGGAATTTCCGAAAAACACATGCTGAAATATTCGAAAAACACATGTTTATAGCGTTTGACATCATGCTTGCGATCATGACGCTCAAACCTGAGGGATATCTGGACCGGCTCTTGGACAAGAAAATGGACTCGTACCTCAGGACCTTCGGAGCCGTATACGTGAAAGGGCCGAAGAACTCAGGAAAGACCTGGATGAGCAGAAACCACAGCCTGAGCGAGATACAGATCGACACGGAAACCTTGGACGCTGTGGAGATCGACCGTTCCATCGCCCTGGAAGGAGAAGCTCCGCGCCTGATAGACGAGTGGCAGATGGTCCCAGAGCTATGGAACGATGTCCGCTTCAGGATAGACCGCACGGGAAAAAAAGGACAATACATCCTCTGCGGATCGTACTCTGTCTCGAAAAAAGACGAAAAGAGGATACTTCACAGCGGGATAGGGCGCATAGCCCCTCTTGAGCTTCAGACCATGACGCTGTACGAATCGGGAGACTCCGACGGCTCCGTGTCGCTGATGGACCTTTTCGATGGCGCCCCTGTATCGGCCGTATCCGAAGAGATCGGGCTCAGGCATCTCGTCCATCTGGTGTCCAGAGGCGGATGGCCGTCCAATCTTGATGAGGGCGTGGACTTCAAGGTTGCCAACCGCCTCTATCTGGAGGCCTTGTGCCAGCGCGACGCCATAGTCATAGACGGGGTGAAGAGGGACCCGAAAAAGATGATGATGCTCATCCGCGCCTTGGCCCGCAACGAATCCAAAGTGGTGAAAAAGACGACCCTGAGGAACGACATGAAGGAGTTCGACGACGAGGACATCAGCACGTCCACCTTCGATGACTACATCAGCGTCCTGGAACAGCTCAACATGGTATGGGAGCAGACCGCTTTTGACCCTAACCTGCGCTCGTCCATACGCGTAGGCAAGAACCCCAAGAGGCACATGGCCGACCCGTCGCTCTCGTTCTCTGCGCTGAGGATGACGCCGGAGTCGGCCATAGCGGACCTCAGGACCTTCGGTCTGCTGTTCGAAGCCATGTGCGAAAGAGACCTGAGGGTGTATTCGGAGGTCGACGACGGTAAGCTGTTCCACTACCGCGACGACCGCGGAAACGAGGTGGACGCCATAGTGGAGCTCGACGACGGCAGATGGGGGATGTTCGAGATAAAGCTCGGCCAGAACCAGATCGACGAGGCGGCGGGCAACCTAGTCAAGATATCCAGGATGTTCGAAGAGAAAGGAGGGCGCACCCCCTGCCTGCTATGCGTCCTGTGCGGAGTCTGCAGATACGCGTACAGGCGGCAGGACGGGGTGTACGTGGTGCCGATCACGTCCCTCCGCGAACGACGGCTCGAAAGCGCGAAGGCATCGGGGCAGTGACGACGCGCCCTGGACGCGCAGCCGGCCCCTCTAGCAACGTTTTTAACCGTAGCCCGGGGATTACCGGCGCATGACCCTGCTCGGAGAGATCGACGAACGCCAGCTCATCGAGGACTTCATGAGCTTCATAAGGCCGGAAGGGCGCGTGGGGCCCGGGGACGACGCTGCGATCACCATGGAAGGGGTCGTCGCGACCACGGACATCGTCACCTTCGACAGGCATTTCCCTGCGGGGATGACCTACGAGCAGTTCGGATGGCACGCCGCGGCGGTGAGCTTCAGCGATTTAGCTGCCATGGGCGCCAGGCCGACCGGGTTCCTGGCGGCGCTGGCCCTCCCCGCGGACCTGGAGGCCCAGGCGGCTTACGACATCATGAGCGGGATCGACCAGTGCGCCGAGTACTGCGGCACCGGGATCATAGGCGGCGACACCAAGCGCGGGCCCGGGATCGTCGCGGGGACCGCCCTCGGGACCATGGACGACAGGAAGCCCATGCTGAGGTCCGGCGCCGTCCCGGGAGACGTGGTTGCCGTCACCGGCCCCGTCGGAGGCCCTGCCGCCGCGCTCGCCGCCATGGACCACAGCATCGAGGCCGACGCCGCCAAGGAGAGCCTCTACACGCCGATCCCCAGGATAGACGAGGGCATCGCGCTGTCGGCGTCCGGAGCGGTATCGTCCTGCATGGACCTCTCCGACGGGCTGGGGACGGCCCTGAACACGCTGTGCAAGGCCTCCGGGGTGGGGATGGACATCGAGATAGACTTCATACCCCGGGAGGACTACGTGGACCGCATAGCAGAGGAGTCCGGCGTCCCGGTGAGGGACCTCCTCCTGGGCTGCGGAGGGGAGTACGAGCTGCTGTTCACCGCGGACAAGGGCATGCTCAGGAAGATATACGATGCAGAAGTCCCATTCCATATCATAGGGATGGTCGACGACAGCGGGCATCCGGAGCTGCTGGCGGACGGAAAGAGGAGCAGGATAGGAAATGGCCGTTATTAACGAGCGCGTGGAAGCCAGGTACTACGAGAGGGACGGGGACCGCTACGTCTGCAGGCTCTGCCCCCACAACTGCAGGATAGCCGTGGGCAGCTACGGGAGGTGCGGGTCCCGCAGGGCGGACGAGGACATGCTGGTGGCCTACTCCTACGGGAAGGTCTCGTCCCTGTGCGTCGACCCGGTGGAGAAGAAGCCCCTCTACCATTACAGGCCGGGGACCAGGTGCTTCTCGGTCGGCGGGGTGGGCTGCAACATGACCTGCAAGCACTGCCAGAACTACGCCATATCCCAGCTGCCCTCCGGGAAGAAGCGCACCACCTACGAGCGCCCCCACGAGCTGGTGCAGCTGTGCCGCAACGAGAAGCAGGACGTGATAGCGTTCACGTACAACGAGCCGATGATATGGTTCGAGTACATCCTCGACGTGATGAAGGTCGACCCGGAGCTGGAGCTCATACTGGTCAGCAACGGCCTGGTCTCGGAAGAGCCTCTGAGGGAGCTCTGCAAGGTCGCGGACGCGATGAACATCGACATAAAGGGGTTCACGGACGAGTTCTACATGAAGGTCTGCGGCGCCCACCTGGACGACGTCCTCAGGAGCGCCAAGATCGTCCACGGGTCCGGGGTCCACCTGGAGCTCACCTACCTGGTCATCCCCGGGTACAACGACTCCGACGAGGAGATCTCCAGGTTCTGCCGGTGGGTCAAGGAAGAGCTGTCGGAGGACGTCCCCGTGCACTTCACCCGCTTCCACCCTGACAACGAGATGATGGACGTCCAGTGGACCCCCGTGGAGACCGTCATGCACTGCAGGGAGCTCGGAATGGAGCTGGGGCTGAACTACGTGTACGTCGGGAACACCCTCACCGACGACGCCGACGACACGTACTGCCCCGAGTGCGGCACGGCCGTGATAAGGAGGCTGGGCTACCTAGTCGACATAGTCTCCCTCGACGGCGACAGGTGCTCATGCTGCAGGCACAAGATCAACGTCAGGATGCGAGCGCGAGCGCGGCGCCTTCCCCCGACGGCCGCTATGTACGAATCCACACCATGGAGAATACATCCAATATATTTTTATATAGGCGGTGGGATGTATATACCAAGGGACGGGTGGGACATGATCCGGAAGCCGTCTGCATCCCGGCCCTTAACTTCTCATCACCGCGAATAGCGGGTTTCCGATGAGCAGCGCGACGACCAGGCCTGCCGCTATGAACGCCACGAACGGGACCATTGGCGTCACCGCGACCTCCTCGATCCCGGCATCCCTCAGCCTCGAGGCCGCCTCGCGCTCCCCTTCCGTCACCCTGCGGCGCACGACCTGCCCGTCCTGGACGTCCTCAACCAGCCAGACGTACGACCTCTCGGCCTCGTCTAGAGGCATCCTGTACTCGGTGAACATCCTCGGCCCCCACGATCCCGAGGCCGCGTTGCGGATTCCGAGGCATATCATAGGGGCCAGCGACAGGATCACAGCGATCACGAGCACCGACACGGACAGCGGGATGGCTGAAAGCGGCCAGCCGGCCTGCCAGAGCAGCGGGACCCCTGGCAGGGAAGGGTACTGCGGGACCATCGCCAGCGCTATGAGGGCCTTGGCGTCCGCCCCTCCCGCCAGGACGCGCATATGATACATCGCCAGGAAGAGCAGGGAGGACGCGAAGGGAGCGAGCAGCCTCCAGCCGTCCGGCCCTCCCTGGGCAGCGAGGAACGAGGCAGCGGCCAGAGCGCCGGAGATCGTCAGCGAAACGTGCGAGGGGACCCGCTCCGAAAGGACGTGCATCGCCATGAACGCCGACGAAGCCGCCATGAGGACGGCAGGGGCCGCCGACGACCACTCCAGCGAGGCGACGGCGGAGCAGGGGATCCCGACGGCCGCCACGAGCTTCCAATGCGCGTCGCCGACCTGCCTGCAGATCACATCGGAGGCCGCCGCAGACGCCATCGCCGCCGCTACGATGCACATGCATGCCGCTGTCAAGACGAGAACCCAAGCCATCGGCGCTCTCATTAATCATTTTCATATATATCTGCAATATACTGTGTGCATGAACGTTAAAGCGGCGACCGTGCTCGTCCTGCTTGTAGTCTTCGCGATGGCTGCGGCCCCGGCGACCGCGTCAGAGGGGATCTCCGACGGGGACGTCCGCATAAGCATCCCCGAGGTGGGGTTCGACTCTTCCGAATCGTCGACCACCCCGGTCATATCGCTGACCAGCAACTCGAGCAAGACGCTTAACGTATACATGTTCAACAAGTCCGACGAAGTCGTCGCCGTGGTCCTGAAGAGCGCGAAGCTGGACGGGGTTGCCACGCTGACCCCCGACTCCAGCAGCTCGGACGTCCTGCCGAACGACTACTGCCTGACGAGCATCACGATAAAGGCCATGGAGTACGCTAAGAGCGGGGGCTACGAGCTCCCCATGGCCTTCTACGTCCAGAGCCTGAGCAGCGAGGGGAAGATATCCTCCACGATAACGTTCAAGATCAGCATCAGCTCGGCCTACAACTCCGACGACCTGTTCAACAAGTTCTTCGGAATAATCCCGAACACGCTGGAGGGGCCCCTGGGCGAGCCGTGGTTCGCGTCCCTCGCGACCATGGTGGCCCTGCTCCTGATGAACATCCTGCTCTGCTACATCATAGTGCCGCTGTTCACCAGCCGGGTCAAAAGAGGCGTGAGCAAGCTTGAGAAGCTGCAGCTCAAGAAGTCCGTCACCAGGATCATGAGCGTGCTGATGTTCATGTACTCGCTGAGCCTGTGCGCCCAGATCATAGGGGCCAGCCCGTCGCTGTGCCACATCATAGACGCGGTCTCCACGTTCGTCTACGTGTGCGTCGGGGCCCTGCTGGTGTGGCGCATATACGTGTTCGTGATCCACGCCCTGTTCAAAGAGGTGGACGACATCGAGATCGAGGGCGTGGACTCGTCCCTCCTCCCGCTGTTCAAGATGTTCGGGCAGATCATCATAGCCGTCGCGGCCGTCGCGGCCATACTGGCGTCCCTCGGGGTGGACTTCGCCGGCATACTGATGAGCGCGGGAGTGGTCTCCCTGGGGATAACCATGGGCGCCCAGAACGTCCTCGGCCAGTTCTTCAGCGGAATAGTCCTGCTGGCGACCAGGCCGTTCAGGAAGGGGGACTTCATAAAGGTGAACGGCACGGTCTACATCGTGAAGAAGGTGAAGCTCATGTTCACCGAGCTCTACACGTGGGAGGTGGACCAGACCGTCACCATGCCGAACAACGTGCTCACGGCCGCCACCATCGTCAACGTCACCAAGGAGACGAAGGAGATCAGGGTCTACGTCTACATGAGCATAGCCTACGAGGCCGACATCGAGCTCGCCAAGAAGCTGATGATCCAGGCCGCGACGGAGCACCCCCACGTGATCACCAACGAGAGGAGGAGCCCGCCCAGCACCAGGCTCACCAACTTCCTGGACTCGGGGATAGAGATCAGGCTCGCCGCCTACGTCGACGACTTCGACAGCAGCGGGACCTACGCGGGAGAGCTGAGGGAGAGGATGTTCGCCCTCTTCCAGGAGAACGGCGTCGAGATCCCGTACACCAAGTACGAGGTCACGCTCAAGCAGCCCTGCGACGGAAGGAAGAGGCCGGACGACAACTTCGACTGACCGTCTGCGGAATCCGCAGAATTACAAACCTCTTACCCACTTTTTCATTGCTATGAATGCGGATTCTATGGTTGTTTTGACGATTTACCATAATTTATATAACTTAATCTGATTACGGGCGACAGGCATTGAAGCAGGATGCGGGGCCCATGATAGACAACCTTGACAAGAAGATCATAGAGATCATGAAGAAGGACTCGAGATGTCCCTTCGTCGAGATCGCGAACCAGCTGGGGGTCTCCGAGGGGACCGTCCGCAGCAGGGTCCACAGGATGACCGAGGAGGGAGTGATACGCGGGTTCACCATCAAGACCAGCTCCAAGAACGTCAAGGCCCTGGTCGAGATACGCATCGACGTCAACACCGACACCCAGCAGATCGCCAGGGAGCTGGCCGGATACGACGGCGTCACCGAGGTCTTCGAGGTCACGGGGGACCAGGACATCATCGCCATCATAGACGTGGAGTCCTCCCAGCATCTGAACGAGATAATAGAGCGCGTCAGGCGCTACGACAACATCCTGAGCACCCGCACGCGCCTCATACTTAAGGAGCATTACGGAGAGGCATAACATGTTCGCAGGAACCGGAACAGCCATTGTCACGCCGTTCGACAAGGACGGGTCTATAGACGAGGAGGCGCTCAGGAGGCTGGTGCGCTTCCAGGAGGAGAACGGGGTGAACGTCCTCGTCCCCTGCGGATCCACCGGGGAGTCGGCCACCCTCAGCCACGAGGAGCACGTCCATGTGCTGGAGATAGTCATTGACGAGGCCAGGAAGGCGAAGGTCCTGGCTGGCGCAGGGAGCAACTGCACCTCCGAGGCGGTCGCCCTGAGCAGGAAGGCCGCAGACCTGGGGGCCGACGGCCTCCTGTCCATATCCCCCTACTACGTGAAGCCCACGCAGGAGGGCCTGTACCTCCACTACAAGACCATAGCGGAGAGCGTCGACTGCCCCCTGGTGGTGTACAACATCCCCGGAAGGAGCGGATGCAACGTCAGCGTCGACACCCTCATGAGGCTCGCCGAGGTCCCCGGGATCGTCGGCGTCAAGGAGGCCAGCGGGAACATGGCGCAGATCCAGGCTATACTCTCCAGGAGGCCGAAGGGGTTCGAGGTCCTCAGCGGGGACGACAGCATCACCCTCCCCCTGATCAGCGTCGGGGCGGACGGAGTGGTCTCCGTGGCGTCCAACTGCTGCCCCGGCCTGGTGTCCGACATGGTCAACAACGCCCGCAGCGGGAACTTCGACGTCGCCATGCACATACACGACACGCTCCTGCCGCTGTTCACCGCGCTGTTCTGCGAGAGCAACCCCATCCCCATCAAGTACGTGATGGGCCGCATGGGGTTCGGGGCCGGATTCCCGCGCCTTCCCCTCACCCCTCTGTCTGAGAGCGGCAAGGCGATACTGGACCCGGTGCTGAGGGAACTGGGCATCTGAAGGTCGAGAAGATTCGCGGTACCTCGCCCGGGCGTCCGGCTTCCGGCACGTACAGCGGGGACGCTTTAAACATCGAGTTCGCACAAGAGGTCATGAGATGATCACGGTATTGAAGTTCGGGGGCACCAGCGTAGGTTCCCCGGAAGCGCTTAAGAGAGTGGCAGGCATAATAGCCGGCACGGAAGGGGACAGGATCGTCGTAGCGTCGGCGATGTCCGGGATCACCAACTTCCTGGTGTCCCTGGTGGACGACCCCTCCCGGGACATGGGCGAGGCCAGGGAGAAGTTCGTCAACAAGCATCTCTCCGCCGCCTCGCAGCTCTTCGAGGGGGAGGCGATGGACGCCTTCAGGAAGGAGTTCGACGAGAGGATGGCCGCGTTCGACAGGGCAGTCGCCGCAGACAGGAAGGACCCGTTCTACAGGGACGGCGTTCTGTCCCAAGGGGAGCGCTTCTCCACCCTGCTGCTCGCGCACGTGCTGAAGGGCATGGGAGTGGACGCCAGGGCGCTGACGTCCGAGGACGCGGGCATAGTCGCGGAGGGCCACCCGCTCAACGGCTCGGCCGACCTGCTGAGGAGCGAGTCGGGGATGACGATGAACGTCAGGCCCCTGCTGTCCATGGGCGTCCTGCCCGTCATAACCGGCTACTACGGGGTGAACGTAGAGGGGAAGCCCCTGACGTTCGGAAGAGGAGGGTCCGACTACGCCGCGGCCGTGGTCGCCAACGCCGTCAACGCCGACATTCTGGAGATCTGGACCGACGTGGACGGGTTCATGTCCGCCGACCCCAGGATCGTGCCGGGCGCCATCAAGATAGACGAGATGAACTTCGGGGAGGCCGCCGAGCTGGCCTACTTCGGCGCCAAGGTCCTCCACCCCAGGACCATCGAGCCGGTCAGGGTGAAGCACATCCCCCTCAAGGTCAGGAACTCCTTCAAGCCGGAGGAGCCGGGCACCCTGATCCACCATCTGAGGAAGCCCAAGAACGACCTCCTCAGGAGCGTGGCGGCCAAGACCGACCTCTCCATAATAACGATCAGCTCTGCGGAGATGGCCTACAGGCCGGCCATGGTCTCGAAGATCCTGGACAGGATAGCCGCCGCAGACACGACGATCTACTCCATATCCACCTCCCTGTCGACGTTCGCGTTCCTCGTGAGCAGCAACGACGTGAAGAACACCCTCAAGCAGCTCAACGGCATAGAGGGCTACGACATCGAGAGGATAGACGTGAAGAACAACGTGGCCCTGGTATGCGCCGTCGGGGACAACCTCCTCGGCAAGAGCGGCGTGTCCGGGGACATATTCTCCGCGGTGAAGGAGGCGAACGCCAACGTGGAGATGATATCGGAGGGAGCCTCAGAGGTGTCGCTGAACTTCGTGGTCCCGATGGGCCAGGTCATAGACGTCGTCAAGATACTGCACAGAAAGTACATAGGTGAGCGAAGATGATGCGCGAGTTCGAAGGAAAGGACGGGGTCATGACGATAGGCGGGAAGTCCGCCGTGGAGATCGCCGAGGAGTTCGGCACCCCCGTGTACGTGACCGACGAGCAGAGGCTGAGGGAGAACTACCGCAACATATACGAGGCGTTCTCCAGGCACATAGACACCAGGGTCCACTACGCCTGCAAGGCGAACACCAACCTGGCAATCCTCAGCATCCTGGAGCAGGAAGGCTCCGGCATAGACGCGGTGTCCATAGGGGAGGTCAAGAGCTGCCTCAAGGCCGGATACTCTCCCGCCAGGATCATGTACACCGGCGTGAACGTCAGCGACCGCGAGCTGAAGGAGGTCTCCGACCTCGGGGTGATGATCAACCTGGACTCCGTCTCGGAGATGGAGAGGCTGGCGGAGATCGCCCCAGGGCACCCCGTGTCCTTCAGGATAACCCCAGGCGTGGGGTCCGGCCACGGCGCAAAGGTGATAACCGGCACCAAGGGGGCCAAGTTCGGGATCCCCCTGGACGAGGTCCTGGGCACCTACGCCAGGGCGAAGGACCTGGGCTTCGACATCAGGGGGATACACGCCCACATAGGCTCCGGAGGCCAGTCCGTGGAGCCGTTCATGGACATGATGGAGGTCCTCGTCGACCTGGTGAACCAGATATCGGAGCTCGGCATCGACCTGGACTTCATCGACATGGGAGGCGGCATCGGCGTGCCGTACAGGCCCCAGGAGGACGAGATGGACGTCGGAGAGCTCGCCATGAACATAGCCGACATGATAACCGAGGAGACCGACGTCAGGAAGCTCGTCCTCGAGCCTGGAAGGTACATCGTCTGCGACTCCACGGTCCTGCTGACCAGGGTGAACGACGTCAAGGACGCCGGGACGAAGAAGTACGTGGGCTGCGACGCGGGGTTCAACACCCTGATCAGGCCTGCCATGTACGACTCCTACCACTACGTGGCGCTGGCCAACAAGTTCGGCAAGGCGTGCACGGACAAATACGACGTCGTCGGGCCCATATGCGAGTCCGGGGACTACCTGGCGCACGACCGCGTGCTCCCCGAGCCCGTGGAAGGCGACATCGTTGCCGTCTACAACGCCGGGGCCTACGGGTTCTCCATGAGCAGCAACTACAACTCCCGTCCCCTCTGCGCCGAAGTCCTCGTGAACGACGGGAAGGCGGAGCTGATCCGCGAGGCCGAGACCGTGGAGGAGCAGTGGAGGCACCAGATCATCCCCGAGAGGCTCAGGAGATGAGGTTCTGGAAGTACCAGGGGATCGGGAACGACTTCGTCCTGCTGGACGGGTCGGACGGGTCCCTCGAGGTGGATCCGGAATGGTGCAGGAAGGCCTGCGACCGCCACTACGGCATCGGCGCGGACGGCGTGCTGTACATACTGCCCGGGGTGTCCACGGACATAACCATGCGCATAATCAACGCCGACGGCAGCGAGGCGGAGATGTGCGGGAACGGCATCAGGTGCGTCGCCAAGCACGCCTACGACTTCGGCATCGTCGGGAAGGAGTCCTTCACCGTCCACACCCTCGCAGGGGACCTGAAGGCCGACGTGTCCGTCGAGGGCGGGAAAGCGAAGACGGTGCGCATAGACATGGGCGCCCCCGTCCTAGACGGGAGGTCCGTGCCGATCGACCACGACGGGAGGTTCATAGGCGAGCCTTTCGAGGCCTGCGGGGAGAGGTTCGAGGCCAGCGCCGTCTCTATGGGGAACCCGCACTTCGTCACCTTCTCCCCTCTGGACGACGAGGCCGTGGACAGGCTCGGCCCCGTCCTGGAGAGGCATCCCTTCTTCCCCCGCAAGACCAACGTCGAGTTCTGCAGGGTCGTCGACGGGAAGATTCATATAAGAGTTTACGAAAGAGGCGCCGCATGGACCCTCGCCTGCGGGACCGGGGCCTGCGCCAGCACCACCGCGGCCGCCCTCCTGGGCCTGGTGCCCTTCGGGGAGCCCGTGGACGTCCGCCTGCCGGGAGGATGGCTCAGGATAACCGTCGACAAGGACCTCGGGTACGTCCTGATGGAAGGCCCTGCCGAGCTCGTGTTCGAGGGAACGATCTGAAGGAGGATTCATATGGGATTCGAACAGGCCGAAAGGCTGAAGCAGATACCTCCGTACCTCTTCGTGAGGCTGGAGAAGCTGTCCGCCGAGAAGAAGGCGGCCGGATGGGACATGATCGACTTCGGGATAGGGGACCCCGACCTGCCCGCACCGGGCCGCATAGTGGAGGCCATGTGCGAGGCCTCGAAGGTCAACGACAACCAGAAGTACTCCTCGTCCGCGGGCGAGAAGGACCTCCGCGCGGCCGTCGCCAGATGGTACAAGAGGAGGTACGGCCTGGACGTCGACCCCGACACCCAGGTGTGCATAACCATCGGGTCGAAGGAGGCCATATTCAACATCGCCCAGGCCTTCGTGAATGCCGGGGAGACCATAATAGCGCCTTCCCCCGGGTACCCCGTGTACTCCGGAGCGGCCACCATCTTCAACGAAGCGAAGTGCGTCAAGATCCCGCTGAGGGCGGAGAAAGGCTGGCTCCTGGACGTGGACGAGTGCCCCGAGGGGGCGAGGATGCTCTACCTGAACTACCCCAACAACCCCACCGGCGCCACCTGCGACCTCGGCTACCTGAAGAAGGTGTACGAGTGGTGCCAGCTCAACGGGACCATCCTGTGCTACGACAACGCCTACTCCGAGATGTGCTACGACGGGTACCAGGCGCCCTCCGCGCTCCAGGCCGGCCCCGACTGCATCGAGTTCGGGTCCTTCTCGAAGACGTTCAACATGACCGGGTTCCGCCTGGGATATGCGGTAGGGCATCCCGACCTGATCGCTGGCCTGAAGAAGTGCAAGGGCCAGACCGACTCCGGGGCCCCCATCTTCATCCAGAAGGCCGGGATCGAGGCGCTGGAGATGTACGGCGACGACGGGAAGCTCCCGAAGGCCATCGCCGACAACATGGCCGTCTACGCCGAGAGGAGGAAGGTCCTTGTCGACGGGCTCAGGGAGCTCGGATACGACGTGAAGATGCCCAAGGGGACGTTCTACGTCTGGTTCGACTGCAAGACGTCCTCCGCCGAGTTCACCCAGAAGATGATCGACATCGGCGTGATCGTCACCCCGGGATCCGGGTTCGGCGAGTCCGCGGAAGGATACATCAGGATGACCGTCACCGAGCCGGTCGAGCGCATAAGGCTCGCCCTGGAGCGGATGAGGCAGAACAGATACCTCTGAAACAGCGCCCCTCCGGGGGCACATTCCTCTTTTATATCATGGCCTCGGCCGTCCGCGGCCGCGTCGTTCGGCGCTGAGGCGGTCCAGCTCGGATATCCTGTACCCGCAGACGCGTATGTCGCTGCCCTCGACGTATTCCGCGAGCTCCGCCGCCACCTTCCTGGCTTCGAACTGGGGCATGTTCACCATCAGCGCCAGGGACTTCAGGAACCCTTCCAGGACGTCGCGGTAGTCGCCGCGGTACCCGTGGGCGTACTCCCCGCATACATTCCCCAGGCCGCCTATGACCGCCAGGAGCACCAGGCGGAACGACTGGCCGTCCAGGTGGCCGTGGAACAGGTCCGGCCAGACCGACCTGAGCCATCCGCGGTACATGTCGACCATGCTGTCCACCGCCTCCCAGGACTGGCTGGCGTGGTATATCAGCCCGGCGAGGTTCGGCGACGAATAGGCTATGTACAGCTCCACGGCGACCGGCAGCGCCAGCGACTTCGTGAGGTCCTTCTCCGTCACGAACGCCTTCTCGGAGCTGTCCAGGATGGCCGTCATGGCGTCCGACACTATGTTGAACAGTATGCTGTCCTTGCTCTTGAAGCGGTTGTACAGGCTGCCGTTCAGTATCCCGGCCTCCCTGACGATGTCCCGGGTGGTCGTGTCGTCGTAGCCCTTGACGTAGAACAGCCTCAGGGCCGCCCTCATGATCTGGCTGCGGGCCTCGATGCGCTTGGCCTCGGACTTGGACAGCTTGCGGTCGGACATGCCTGTTCCATCGTGCGAGGGATATATAATCATGACTATGGTCAAATTTATTTGAGCATGATTGATTTTTATCCCTCATAATCATATCTATAACCTCTTATTTTTTGAACATAATCAAAATAAATAAATACGTTATAGAAATCGTGGTCCTAAAGAGGAATAGTTGTGTTCTCAAATTTGTCAAACATGGTGAGCAGGCACTCCAAAGCCATCGTCGTCGCATGGCTGGTGGTGCTGGTCGCATCCCTCTACTTCGTCCCCCAGAGCGGCGACGTCCTGGTGTACGACATGACGGAGATGTCCGGATCGCAGACGGAGTCTTCGCAGGGATCGGCCGTGATGGAGGAGTACTTCACGAATTCGTTGGACCTGTCGGACATCGTCGTCATATCCTACTCGAACGACGCCCAGAAGGCCAAGGCCCCGGAGATCCAGGCCGAGTTCGCCTCTCTGATGTCGGATAAGTACGGCGACAAGATCGGCATACAGAGCTACGGGAGCTACTCGAAGAACGACGACGGCAAGGGCGTCTTCCTGCTGGCGCTGGCCAACAACGACAAGGGCTTCGACATAGGGGACGAGACCGGGAACATCCGGTCCCTGCTGTCGGCCGCCAAGGCCAACGTCGGAGCGGACAACAAGACGTATCTGACGGGCAACGCCGCCATCGGCTACGACACCGAGAAGTCGTCCATGGAGGACGTCTCCAAGGTCGACCCGCTCAGCATCGCGCTGATCTTCGTCCTCTTAGGGCTCTTCTTCTACGCCCTCGTCACCGCGGTCGTGCCGCCTGCGGTCGTCGGGATGGCGTATGCCATAGTGCTGATGCTGATGTACTTCATAGGCCAGGCCCTCGACATATTCTACATCACCGAGGTGCTCATCCTCGTAGCGATGCTCGGTGCAGGGTGCGACTACGCCGTGTTCATAATGACCAGGTACAAGGACGAGCGCGTGAAGGGCAGGAGCCACGACGAGGCGCTCAGGGAAGCGATCGTATGGGGCGGGGAAGCGGTGTTCACGTCCGGGATATCCGTCATCATAGGATTCCTCGCCCTCGCGCTGTGCGACTTCTCCATGGTCCAGACCATGGGCATAATCCTCGCCCTGGGGATAGCCGTCGCGCTGTTCGCCGCGCTCACGTTCATCCCGTCGCTCATCAACCTCGCCGGAGAGAAGATATTCTGGCCTTCCAGCATAGAGAAGTATAAAGAGAACGAGGCGAGGGCGGCGTCCGGCAAGAAGGGATTCCATGGGACCCTCACCAGCATCTCCAAGAGGTACTTCGGATGGCTCTCCCGCTTCACCCAGAAGCGCGCTGTGGCCATAGTGGCCGTCCTCCTGGTCGCGGCTGTGCCTTCGATATACGCCTACGCCCAATCGGAGGACTCGGCCGACATGATCTCCGTGATGCCCCCCTCGGAGTCGGTGGACGGGCTCCACGCCATAATGGACCAGACCGACGGAGGCATGATCATGCCCACTTACGTGGTCCTGGACCTGGCCGACAGCATCGGCACGGTCGGAAGCTTCTCCATGGGCTCGCAGACGGTGCCGTATGTGATATGGAACGAGAAGGGCCTCAGCATGACCGCCTCCGGGCCCACGGGAGCGGTTCCGGCCATGATGCAGCTCTCGAACAGCATAGAGGAGTCCCACAGCGACATAGTCGGGACCGTCAGCGGCGCCAGCTCCTGGAAGGTCATCTATCTGCAGGCCCAGGCGAAGCTCGGAACGGACGACCCGTCCATAGTTAACCCTGTGGTGGTCGGCATGCTCCCGTCCGCGGTGAAAGGCCCCGTCCAGACGGTCATATCCACGGTCGCCCAGATGACCGGCCAGTCGCCTTCCCCTGACACCGTCCTGAACGCCCAGGGCCTTACGCTCGCCAACGTGATAGACGGGATGCTCAACTACAGCACCGGCATACTCGACGCCTCCGCCAAGCATGTGGCCATGATGGTGATAACGTCCCAGGAGCCCATGTCCGACGGCACCATGGACTTCGTGTCCTCCCTCAAGAGCGAATTCCATGCGGACGGAGGATACGACTCCAAATACTCCGGCGTGTGGTCGAAATCCTACATCACCGGTACCGCCGCCACGCTAAACGACATATCCAAGGCGGTCGAAGAGCAGTTCTCGATGATCAGGATAGTCGTGGCCGTGCTGCTCATAGTCCTGCTGTTCGTGATACTCGGCAGCTACCTCACCCCGATAAGGGCCATACTGACCATACTCTTCAGCGTCATAGCGACTGCCGCCTTGACCAACGTGGTGTTCAGCTCGATCCTCGGGACGCCGGTGCTGTTCCTGGTGCCGATCGTTCTGTTCGTGGTCCTGCTAGGGCTCGGGATGGACTACGAGATCTTCCTGACCACCAAGATCCGCGAGAACAGGTCCAGAGGGCTGGACAACCATGCGGCCATAGCGCAGGCCATAAAGGATGCGGGACCGGTCATCACCCTCTGCGCCCTGGTCATGGGAGGAACGTTCCTGACCCTGACCCTCGCCGGGTCTTCGATGCTCCAGGAGTTCGGATTCGCCCTCGGCGTGGGGATACTGATAGACGGCCTCCTGATGGTGGGGTTCGTCAGCCCCGCGCTCATGCACCTGATGGGGGACTGGAGCTGGAAAGGGCCCGGATTCCTCACCAGAAGGCACGGGATGAACCCGGACGGCACCCTGGCCGAGAAGCCTGCCGAGGACGCCCTAGAGTGAGCCGCCTCCGAGCCTCTTTCCCAAGGGGCTAAAACCTCTTCCCAACATTATCGATAAGGCGCGGCGGCCTGGTACGGTCTCGGCCGTTGCGCCTCGGATGGCCAGGCTGGGTCCGACCTGAGAATGCCAGCCCTGCACGATTCTGTTTTAACCGGCCGAACGACCAGACGGTCGCAGGCGCCATATCAGAATCTGCCTGCATTTCCTATTAAATATCCCATTATCTTATAATTTATAAACGTTAACTCCGTAAAATAGGGAATATATTGAATCCCAGTTTCGAGTCCAGCTTTTCCGTCTTCGCCGGCACCTCGTAATCCACATCTCCTCCCTCCCCGGAGACCACGTACGCCTTGGAATAAGCGAGGAGAACGTCCT